>JAKBCD010000122.1 GCA_021808205.1 Pseudomonadota bacterium
CGCCAGTTCCTTGGCGGTCTCGGCGCTGTAGCGCACATGGCGGGAAACCAGCGGCCGCGCCGTTTCCAGCTCCTTCAGCAGCAGGGCGGTGCGCGCTTGCTCATCCAGCGCCAGATACTCCGTGCCTGGCTGTGCCACCGCAAACAATTCCGCCACCACGCGCTCATGCACGGCGGAATTCTGCCGCAAATCCAGCGGCGCCAGCGTCCAGCCGAACGTCTTGGCGGCGCGCAGCAAGGCCCCCAGCCGCCCTTGCGCCAGTGCTCCGGCGCCATGCGTCTCCAGCGAACGCGCCACCACCAGTAAATCGGCGGCGAAATCCTCTACCTGCCCATAGGGCGCGGCTTCCGCGCCGCGCACGGCGGAGGACATCGTGTCTGTATGCGGAAAGCGCCCCAGCAGCGTCTCATAGGTTGCCGCCAGCCGCGCCTGCACCGTGGCCAGCGCCAGCCGGTAGGGCTCGCCCGCCCGGTGCTCTGATTTATCCGGCGAGGCGGCCGCCAGCATCTCTAATTCCGGCGTCACCTTCACCAGCAGCGAGGCGAAGGGCAGCTCCTTACGCAGCGCCCGCGCCTCGGCGATGTAATGGCTCAGCGCCTTCTCCGCCTGGGTGGTCAAGGTTTCGCGCAGCACCTGCGCATCCACAAAGGGGTTGCCGTCCCGGTCCCCGCCAATCCAGGTGCCAATTTCCAGAAACGCTGGCAGCTCTCCCAGCCCCACGCCCGCCGCCTGCTCCAATGCGGCGTAAAGCTTGGGCACTTCCCCAAAGAAGGTCGCGTCGAAAAAGGTCAGCGCGTTGCCTACCTCGTCCAGTACCGAGAGCTTGTTTTTGCGCAGCACGCGCGTCTGCCAGAGTGTGAGCACTTTGGCGCGCAGTTCGGCGTCTATCTCGTCGCGCTCTTCCTGGGTGTCGGCCAGCCGGTCCCGGCGGGTCAGCAGGGCGGCAATGGCGTCCAGGCAGTCCAGGATAGAGCGGCGCTGCACCTCTGTGGGGTGGGCGGTGAGCACCGGGGCAATGTAGGCGCCGCCGAAAAACGCCTTCAACCGGGCTTCGTCAAACCCCTCGGCGCGCGCGCGCATCAGCCCGCCGGCCAGGGAATCCTCCCGCGGGGCGGAGCCACCCACAACATGCGCGCGCCAGCGGCGGGTGTGGTGATGGTCCTCGGCAATGTTGGCCAGCGCCGAGAAATAGCCGAAGGCGCGGGTGATGCTGTTTACTTCATTGTCGGAAAGCCCGGCCAGAATTGTCTCCAGCTCTTCCTGGGCGGCCTTGTCCTGCTCGCGGTGGTAGCGCACCGCAAGCTGGCGGATGCTCTCGATCAGCCCAAACGTGGCCGGGCCATCCAGGGCGCGGATCGTGTCTCCCAGAATCCGCCCCAACAGGCGGATATCCTCACGTAAGGCGTCATCAAGCGATTCAGGGCGGCGTGCGTGCACTTCAGACGTATCCATGCCCGTATCAAACGCCCTTCGCGTCCGCGCGCAAGTCTTTTTGCAACGCAGCAAGCGCCGCCGCGGCCGGGGCCGCGCTCAGGCCGCGCGGTTCTGCACCAGTTCCGTCACCACGCCGGGGTCCGCCAGGGTCGAGGTATCACCCAAACTGTCGGTCTCATTCGCGGCAATCTTGCGCAAAATGCGGCGCATAATCTTGCCCGAGCGGGTTTTCGGCAGGCCCGGCGCCCACTGGATCACATCCGGCGCCGCGATCGGGCCGATCTCCTTGCGCACCCAGGCGATGAGTTCCTTGCGCAGCGCCTCGCTGGGCTCCGCATCGGCCACCAGCGTCACATAGGCGTAAATGCCCTGGCCTTTGATATCGTGCGGGAAGCCGACCACGGCGGCCTCCGCCACCGCCTCATGCGCCACCAGGGCTGATTCCACTTCGGCCGTGCCCATGCGATGGCCCGAAACATTGATCACATCATCCACCCGGCCGGTGATCCAGTAATAGCCGTCATTGTCCCGCCGGGCGCCGTCCCCGGTGAAATACAGCCCCTTGAAGGTGGAAAAATACGTCTGCACGAAGCGGTCATGGTCGCCATACACGCTGCGCATCTGCCCCGGCCAGCTATCGGCAATGCAGAGATTGCCTTCCGTGGCGCCGGAAAGCTCGTGGCCCTCGCCATCCACCAGCATCGGCTTCACGCCCGGCAGCGGCAGCGTGGCCGAGCCTGGCTTCAAATCCGTCGCCCCTGGCAGTGGCGAGATCATCAAACCCCCGGTCTCCGTCTGCCACCACGTATCCATGATCGGACAGCGGTGCTCGCCCACCACCCGGTCATACCAATGCCAGGCTTCCGGGTTGATCGGCTCGCCCACGGAACCGAGAATCCTTAAGGATTTGCGAGAGGTTTTCTTCACCGGCGCCTCGCCGTCGCGCATCAACGCGCGAATGGCGGTGGGCGCGGTGTAGAAAATATTCACCTGGTGCTTGTCCACCACCTCCCAGAAGCGCGAGGTGCTGGGGTAGTTCGGCACGCCCTCAAACATCAATGTTGTCGCGCCGTTGGCCAGCGGGCCATAGATGATATAGCTGTGCCCCGTCACCCAGCCCACATCCGCCGTGCACCAGTAAATCTCGCCGGGGTGGTAGTCGAACACATATTGGTGGGTAAAGCTCGCCCACACCATGTAGCCGCCGGTGGTGTGCAGCACGCCCTTCGGCTTGCCGGTGGAACCTGAGGTATAAAGAATGAACAGCGGGTCCTCCGCGTTCATCTCCACCGCCTCATGCGTGGCGGGCACTTTCGTGGCTTCCTCATGCAGCCACACATCGCGCCCGGCCTGCATGGCCACGTCGCCGCCGGTGACTTTCACCACCACAACATTCTTTACGCCCGGGCAGGTTTTCAGCGCCTCGTCAGCATTCGCCTTCAGCGCCACGCGCCGCCCGCCGCGCCGCCCCTCATCGGCGGTGATCAGCGCCACCGACCCGCAATCCTGAATCCGGCTGGCGAGTGAATCCGGTGAAAATCCGCCAAACACCACGGAATGAATGGCGCCGATACGCGCACAAGCCAGCAACGCCACCGCCGCCTCCACCACCATCGGCAGATACACCGTCACCACATCGCCTTTTTTAATCCCCCGTGCGGTGAGCACATTGGCCAGGCGGCACACCTGTGCGTGCAGCTCCCGGTAGGTTACCTTTTTGGATTCGCCCGGGTCGTCGCCTTCCCAGATAATCGCCACCTGGTCGCCGCGCTCGGCCAGATGCCGGTCCAGGCAATTGGCGGCGGCGTTCAGCGTGCCATCCTCGAACCATTTGATCGAAACATCGCCAAAGAAACTTGTGTTCTTGATCTTCGTCGGCTGTTTCATCCAGGTGAGGCGTTTGCATTCCTCGCCCCAAAATCTCTCCGGTTCGGCGTCGGCACGCCGGCACATCTCCTCATACCGGGCGCGGCTCACCAAAGCCTTGGCGGCGATTTCCGGCTTCACCCGAATGATCTCGGCGTCCGACATTAGCGGGGTCCTCCTGGTTGGTTTTTTTCGTAAATGCAGTATCGCAAAATTTCGCCAGCCCCGCCAACCGCCGCCCGGCCCTTACGGATCGTTGACAAAACTTTATCTTTCTGTGCCTGCTGGCAACCGCAATCGACTTTGGACTTGACTTGAGTTCGCGCGCTCCCAGCGGCTGGACGTTAGACAAGGCGACCAGACACCGGTTGTCCCGGCATAAACCGGGGTAATGACACGTTTTGAGGAGCGACGAAGACAATGCCGATCGGTACCGTGAAGTGGTTCAATACAACAAAAGGGTTCGGGTTCATCGTGCCGCAGGATGGCGGTAAGGATGTGTTCGTGCACATTACCGCGGTGCAGTCCGCTGGTTTGCGCGGCCTGAATGAAGGCCAGAAGGTGAGCTTCGACATCACCAAGGAACGCGGCAAGGACGCCGCCGTCAACCTGAAGGCAGTCTGATCAGCCTCCCGTGTTGGGCTGATAGGCGATGGCGAACTGGTTAGCTGCTTCCCCGATCTCCTGATCGGAAAGCAGCACCGGCCCGCCCGCCTGCAGGCTGAGCAGATATTGCTGCGCCAGCACCTCCAGCTCCGTCGCGGCCCCCAGCGCCGCGAACACATCCCGCCCCAGCGCCAGCGCGCCATGGTTGGCCATCAGGCACGCCGTGCGCCCTTGCAGCGCCTTCAGCACCGCGTGTGAAAGTTCCGCCGTGCCGAACAGCGCGTAATCAGCGCAGCGCACAGTACCGCCGCCAAACCGCGTGACCATGTAATGGCATGGGGGTATCTCCCGCCTAGCCATGGAAAGTGCCGTGCAATGCGGCGCATGGTGATGCACCACCCCGCCCACTTCCGGCCGGGAGAGATACACATCCAGATGAAACCGCCATTCGGATGATGGCCTGAACCGCCCCTCAAAACTGCCATCCGGGCGCAGCAGCGGGATCATCTCCGGCGTCAGCGCCTCATACGGCACGGCCGAGGGCGTGATCAGTATCCCCTCCGCCCCGCGCAGCGACACATTGCCGGACGTGCCAGCGGAAAGACCGCGTGACGCCATGGCGCGCGCGGCGCTTATCAAATCCCGCCGTGCCTGCATCTCCTGGCTCATGGTGCTGGCGCGAAATTGAGGTCTGGCGAAAGCGTCACATCGCGGCCATTCCAGCGCAGCGCCAGCATGGCCTGTTTCACCGGCGCCGTGGCAAAGCTCTGCGCCAGGCACGCGGCCTGTGCATCCTTGCCGCTCACATAAGCCATCTCGGCTTGCGCCCCACCCGGCGCCGGGCGCAGCCCGCTGATGGCAAGCAGTACCGCCTCATCGCCGCTGCGGTTCTGGCAATTGCCGTTCGGGTTCATGGTGCCGCGTAAATCCGCCGCCCGCAGCAGGGCGGGTTTTTCGCCTTCGGGCGGTGGCAGGTTTTGCACGGTCAGCAGGCTGTCCGCCTCGCCCTGCTCCTCGCCGCTATACAGGCACAGAAATTTTGCCCGGCCATCAGGGTTGAGTGACACACAATGCCCGGCTTGCCCGCCCGGATACCAGCCCTTCAGCGTCCAGTGCCCTGGCCCGCCCGCGAATAATATGCCGCCGCCGAGATTCGTCGCCAACGACTCAAAACTGCCGGCATAGGTCACATAGGCGTCATTGGCATCCGCGCTGGTAAGGTGCCCATAGATCACGCTTTGCAGCGTAATGCCCAGCCCCAGCCCCGCGCCGCCGTAATCCTGGCTGGGGTAACCGGGCAGCGTGGTGCATTGATGCGCGAACCCGCCGCCCGGGCCAGATGCGCCGCCGCATACCAGCGGCAGAAACGCCGCCTGCTCCGCCCCGCTCAAAGCCCGCGGGCCGTGATTCGCCGCCGGCTGCGGCGCCGTTTGCCCGGCCGTGCCGCCCGGCCGCGGGTGCGGCCAGAGCAGCAACAGCCCGCCGCCAACAATAGCAAGCAACGAAAACAGCGTGGCGAGGCGCTTCATCGAAAACTCCCGAATCGTTCCACAACATGGCTTGCCCCTTTTCCCGGCAGCGGTAAACAGGACGCACGGTAAGGTTTTGGAAGGGTAGGCAAAATGGTCCTGCGGCGTGTTCTGCTTGGCGGTTTGCCCGCTCTGCTCACCGGCTGCGCCGCGTGGCAGGCTCCCGGCTATAGCCTGCCGCCGCTGCCCGCGCCGCCGCCCGGGCCCTACGCGCTCGGCCCCGGCGATGTGCTGAGCATTCGCATTTACGACCAGAGCCAGATGTCCGGCACCTATCATGTGGACGATAGCGGCTATGTCGACCTGCCGCTGCTCGGGCTCGTTGAGGCCGGGGGTGGCAGCGCCAATGCGCTTTCCATCCGCATCGCCCGGGCGTTGCAGGCCGGGCAGCTCATCCTCCACCCCTCCGTCGCGGTCGAGGTCTCCACCTACCGGCCCTTCTACATTCTGGGCGAGGTCACCACCCCCGGCCAGTACCCATACCGCCCGGGCATGACAGTCCTGACCGGGATTTCCATCGCTGGCGGGTTCACCTACCGGGCCGAGACCGCCTATGTGGGGGTTACGCGCAATATTGGCGGCAGCGCCGCACAGTACCGCGCGCCAACTTCCGCGATGGTACAGCCGGGCGATGTCATCACAATCTTTGAGCGCCGTTTCTGACTCCAGCCCCGGTTTCATTCCCAAGCGCACGGCGTTCGCGTTAATCGTCGCCGGGTTCGCCACCTTCGTGAACATGTGGTGCACCCAGGCCATTCTGCCGGTGCTGGCGCAAAGCCTGCGCGTCTCGCCAGCCCTCACCGGCTACACCGTCACTGCCCCGCTGCTGGCCACCGCCGCCATGGCCCCCCTCATCGGCAT
>JAKBCD010000123.1 GCA_021808205.1 Pseudomonadota bacterium
TGCCACTCATCCAGCATGAAATCCTTGCGCAACACCGGCAGCTCCACCGCCGTCCTGGCCGCACGCAGATGCTCCGCCTCACCTTGGAAATACTTCTCGTCGGTCAGCACGGAGAGGCAGGCAGCGCCCGCCGCCTCATAGGCCTGCGCAATCACCACGGGGTCGAAATCTTGCCTGATCAGCCCGCCCGAGGGCGATGCTTTTTTTATCTCTGCAATCAATCCCGGCCTGTTGGCGGCGGCAGCATCCATCAACGCCCGGCCGAAGCCACGGGTCTTGCCGGCATCGCGAATGTCGGCCTTAAGCTCCTCCAGGGGCCGTTCCGCCCGCATGGAGTCGATCTGCCTCCGCTTATCGGCGCAGATTTTTGCCAATATGTCATCAACCATCACATTCATCTCTGCTCTCCGGACACGCCCTTCAGCCGTTCAAGAACCGTCAAGGCGGCGCCTTCATCTATCGCCGCTATGGCGTTCGCGGCTCCTTGTGGCAAGGTTTTCACCTGGCCCGCCACCAGCAAGGCGGCGGCGGCGTTCAGCACCACCGTATCCCGGTAGGCGCTTTTTTCTCCGCGCAGCACAGCCAGCAACGCCTGCGCGTTATAAGCCGAATCGCCGCCGCGCAGTTGCGCCAGATCAACCGCCGCCAGCCCCGCATCCGCCGCGCGCACGGTGAAGGATTGTATCTCGCCGCCGGCCAGCGCCACCACCTGGTTCTCGCCGTCCAGCACCAGCTCATCCATCCCGCCGCCATGCACCACCCAGGCGGCTTGCGTGCCAAGGTCACGCAGCGTCTCCGCCACCGGGCGCGCCCAGGCGGGGTCATACACACCCATAAGCTGGCGCTTCACCCCGGCGGGGTTGGCCATCGGTCCGGTGAGGTTAAAAATCGTGCGCGTACCCAGCTCCACCCGCACCGGGGCGGCGTGGCGCAGCGCCGGATGGTGGCGCGGGGCGAACAGAAACACACAGCCCGCCTCCTGCAAAATGCCAGATAGTTTTTCCACCGGCGGTTCGATCTCGATACCCAAAGCCGTCAGTACATCCGCGGCACCCGAGCGCGAGGACAGCGCCTTGTTACCGTGCTTGGCAACCGGCACCCCGCAAGCCGCCAGCACAAAGGTAACGGCAGTGGAGATGTTGAGGCTGGCCGCACCATCCCCGCCGGTGCCGCAAACGTCGATTGTTCCTTCCGGCGCCTCGATCCGCGTCATTCGCTTGCGCATGGCCGTGACCGCACCGGTGAGTTCCGCCACCGTCTCGCCGCGCACGCGCATAGCCATCAGCATGCCGCCGATCTGCGCCGGGGTGGCCTGGCCATCCATCACCAAGCCAAAGGCTTCCTCGGCCTCGACGGTGGACAAGCCCTCCCCCCGGCCAAGCCGCGCCAAAACCGGTTTCAGCGAGGCATTCACGCGAGGGCCTGCACCTTTGCGCCCGCAAGGCGCAGAAAATTGCGCAAAATATCATGGCCATGGGAGGTGGCAATGCTCTCCGGGTGGAATTGCACGCCATAAATCGGCAGTGTTTCGTGCCGCAGCCCCATGATGATGTTATCCTCGGTCCAGGCGGTGGGCACCAGGCAGGCTGGTAGGCTGGCGCGCTGCACGATGAGCGAGTGATAGCGCGTGGCTGTGAAAGGGCTGGGCAGCCCTGTGAAGACATCCGAATTATCGTGAAACACCGGGCTGGTTTTGCCGTGCACTGGCTCAGGTGCGCGCACCACCTGCCCGCCAAAAGCCTGGCCGATGGCCTGATGGCCCAAGCAAACGCCAAACAAGGGCAGCTTCGCCTCGGCAGCGGCCGCCACCACGTCCAGGCAAATGCCGGCCTCGTTCGGCGTGCATGGGCCAGGCGAGAGCACCACCGCCTCCGGCTGCATCGCCAGCACATCCTGGGCACTCAGCGCGTCATTGCGCTTCACCACGCATTCCGCGCCAAGATCGCCGAAGAACTGCACCAGGTTGAAGGTAAAACTGTCGTAGTTATCGATCAGAAGAATCATGGCTCAACCCTCAGGTGCCGCAACATAGCGCACCGCATCCTCAGCGGCGCGGAACAAGGCGCGCGCCTTCTGCACGCTTTCCATATATTCGGCTTCCGCGTCGGAGTCAGCTACAACGCCAACGCCTGCCTGCACATAGATTTTGCCACCCTTCACTAAAGCGGTGCGCAGGCCGATGCATGTATCCATGGTGCCATTGGCGGCGAAATAGCCGATGCACCCGGCGTAAATGCCCCGCCGTGAGGGTTCCAGCTCCTCGATGATCTGCATGGCCCGCACTTTTGGCGCGCCGGAAAGCGTGCCGGCCGGAAACCCCGCGATCAGCGCGTCCAGCGCCTCCAGGCCTGGTTGCAGCTTGCCTTCCACGGTCGAGGAGATATGCATCACGTGGGAAAACCGCTCGATGGCGAAGCTCTCCACCACCCGCACGGAACCGGTTTGCGAAACTCGGCCTACATCGTTGCGGCCAAGATCAAGCAGCATCAGATGCTCGGCACGCTCCTTGGGGTCGGCAAGCAGATCCTGTTCCAGCGCGATATCCTCCTCAGTGGTTGCCCCCCGGCGGCGGGTGCCGGCCAGCGGACGGATCGTCACAACACCATCGCGCAGCCGCACCAGAATCTCCGGTGATGAGCCGACAGCCTGGAATGTGCCGAAATCCAGGAAGAATAAAAACGGCGCCGGGTTGATCCGGCGCAAGGAGCGGTAAAGTGCGAAGGCGGGCAGCGAAAACGGTGCCTCGAAACGCTGGGAAGGAACAATCTGGAAGGCATCACCGGCGCGGATATAGTTCTTGGCCGTTTCTACAACGCCCAGGAACTCCTCCTTCTCCATGTTGGAGCTCTGCTCCAATGGCTCCAGCAGCCTGCCCGTCAGCTTCGGCACCGGCGCCTCCAGCGCCAAAGCCAACTGGTTCAAACTGGTCTCGGCTGCCGCATAAGCCTGGGCGGCGCTAATCCCCTCGCGCGGATATACCGGAGCCGCCAGCGTCATCTCGTCGGTCACGCTGTCGAAAACAATCAACACGCCAGGGCGGGTGAGAATGGCTTCGGGAATGTCCAACACATCCGGCTTCAGCGCCGGCAGTGCCTCCATCAGCCGCACCATGTCGTAGCCAAGATAGCCGTGCAGCCCGCCGATCACCGGCGGCAATTCCGCCGGAACGTCCATCCGTGTCTCGGCGATCAGGGTACGCAGGTTCTTCATTGGCGCGTCCAGCACCGGGGCGAACGCCTCCGGCTTTTCCGCCGCGTCACGGTTTATGGAGGCAACACCCCGCTCGCATTTCCACACCAGGTCCGGCGCCATACCGATAACGGAATAGCGCCCCCGCGTAGTCCCCCCCTCAACGCTTTCCAGCAGGAAGGAATAAGGCTGGCCATGCGCCACCTTCAGAAAAGCGGCGACAGGGGTGAGCAGATCCGCGATGCCGTGGCGCCAGACCAGCGCGCCGAGGCCCTGATCGTAGGCGGCGCGGAAGGTCTCGAAACGGTCTGGCGAAACGGCGTTCATAACAACCCTACTTCTTCACTGATAAATCTGAGCGAACAGCTTCTGGTTCACAGTCACCTTATCCTGCGCCTGTAGCCCGGCCAGGAAACTCCCCTCTAAATCATCCTGCAAGCTGCTGTTTAGGCTCTGCTGCAGCTTGGCGAAGCCAGCGGGGTCGCTTTGCGGGGTCGGCGCAACCACCTTGTCCAGCACCGCCACGGTAAAGTCGCTGCCGTTATCCAGCATCGTCGCCTCGCCCGGTTTCAACGAAAACAGCACCGGCACAAGCTGCGTCGGCTGGTTTTCTGGCTGCGCCGTGCTGGTATAGGCCGGGCTCTGCGTCACGCTCAAGCCTGCCGCCGCCGCCGCCTGCGCAACTGGTGTGCCGGTGTTCACCGCATGCATCAGATCAGCCGCGATCACATTGGCCTCCCGCCTCTGCTGCGCACCCTGCCAAGCGCTCAGCACCCTAGCCTGCGCGAAGGGCTGCACGGCAGGCGGAATGATTTTCTGCACGGCGAGCGCGTAATAGCTGCCATCCGGTCCGGTTTGCAGTTGCGGCGCGGCGCCCTGTTGAGCGGCAAAGGCCGCTCTCACAATCGCATTGCGCAGATCATCACCGCCTGGAATTGGCGCTGGCGTCCCCTTAGGTGTCAGCCCTCCGGCATCCAACGCGCCCTCAATCGCCACAAGACCAAGATTGCCTGGCAACTGGTCCAGCGGCGTCTGTCCCGCCAGCGCATCCTGCAGCGCGTCCACATTCTTCGCCACCGCTTGCTGGGCCATCTGTAATTGCAGGGCTTGGGTTACCTGCGTGGCAAGCTGCGCCGGGTCCGGCCCGTTGGTGGCAATGGATGTCACCTTAAACAAGTACATGCCGAGGTCTCCGGCCACTGGCCCCACCACTTGGCCCGCAGGCGCTGAGAACACCGCCTGCGCCAATGCACCAGAGGGTATCTGGTTCTGCTGCATGCTCGCCAGCGGCACCGGCGTGGCATGATACTGCGCGGCCAGACGCTGCATCTTCGTCCAGCTCGCCCCGCGCTCCCAGGCTGCCTTAAGCTGCGATGCATCGGCCAAGTCCTGCACTGAAAGCACATCCGCGCTGCGCACCGGCACGCTGGGGCTGGCCGCCTCGGCCCGGGCCACCCCCGCTGCAATCTGGTCCTGCGGCACCTGCTCCTGCGGGGCCAGCAAGGCCGGGGAGAGAATCACCACCTGCACCCGGCGGTATTCCGGCGCGGTAAACTTGCCCGGATTATTTCGCCAATAGCGTTGGAGCACGGCATCGGCAGGTGCAGGCGGCACTGGCTGAGTATTCACCGGCACATCCACCAGCGAAGCCGTGCGCTGTTCGCCCAGCAATGCGAAAATCGGCGACAGCATGGCACCCGGTACGGCGGCACCATTGATCACCGGCGTAACCAGTTGGCGGCCGATCACCTCATCCTTGACCTGGCCGATGAATTCATCCTGGGAGATGCCGCTCTGCTGCAGCACCTGGGCGAATTTCGCCTTGTCGAAGCTGCCATTGGTCTGGAACGCCGGAATACCGTCCAGCACCTCGCGCAGTGCGGCATCTGGCACGCCAACGCCGTATTGCGCGGCCGCCTGGCGCAAGATCGCCTGCCGCACGGCATCGGAGAGCGCCTGCATGGCAAGCTGCTGGCGGGCCCCTGCATCCGGCTGCTGGCCCTGCTGCTGCGCCTGGTTCAAAGCGCGCTGATAACCCGCCTGCACCACGCTCACATCAATGGGCTTCCCCGCCACCGTGGCCACCGCCGTGGAGCTTCCCGTTAAGGTGAACACATTGGAGATGCCCCAGAACACGAACACCACCACGAGCAGCGCGAAAAACCCGCGCGCCACCCAACTCTCCATGAAATTCCGGACCCCGACCAGCATCGCTCTCTTTACCCAAAACCGCCGCCTCTATAGCTAGGTGGCATGAACTGGGCAATTCGCGGGCAAGCTGGTGCGGTGGCAGCGGCCGTTTGGCTGGGCGGCGCGCAAGATTCAGGGCCGGGCTTTTAACCTGGCAGAACCATGGCGCACGCAAGCGGCTGAAAAGGAAACAACAGATGCGGCAACTTATCGCAGGTAACTGGAAAATGTTCGGCAAGCGTGCAGATGTCGCAGCCTTCGCCGAAGCGCTGAATACCGCGCCTGCCGGAGTGGATCTGCTCGTCTGCCCGCCCTTCACCCTGCTGGACCGCTTTGCCAGTGCCCTGAAAGGCAGCCCCGTGGCGCTGGGCGGGCAAGACTGTCACGCCGCCGCCCAGGGGGCCCACACCGGCGACATTGCCGCCCCGATGCTGGTCGAGGCCGGGGCAACCCACGTTATCCTTGGCCATTCCGAGCGCCGGGCCAACCATGGCGAGAACAATGCCATCGTCCGCGCGAAGGCCGAGGCCGCCAGCGCCGCCGGGCTGATCCCCATCGTCTGCGTTGGCGAGACCGAAGCCGAACGCGAGGCCGGGGAAGCCGCGCACGTTGTCGGCAGCCAGCTTCAGCACTCGCTGCCGCCGGGCTTCACCGGCGTGGTGGCTTATGAGCCGGTCTGGGCCATTGGCACCGGTCGCACACCTACGCAGACTGAGGTAGCCGCCATGCACGCCACCATCCGCGCTGCCTTGCTGGCTCAACTGGGAACCGAGGGGGATAAAACCCTCATTCTTTACGGCGGCTCGGTAAAACCGGGCAACGCCGCCACCCTGCTGGCCCTACCGGACGTAGGCGGCGCGCTGGTGGGTGGTGCCAGCCTGAACGCCGCGGATTTTCTGGCCATCGCCAG
>JAKBCD010000124.1:0-1508 GCA_021808205.1 Pseudomonadota bacterium
GAACACGCGCGGCATTCTGGTCCATCTGGCGCTGCCGGTGGCGCAGGCGGGGGCGGTAGAGATCGCCGCGGCCGATGGCAGTGCCGAGGGCCGCTATAAGGCGCAGAGCTTCGAGGCGTATGACACGCACTCCGCTTCCCCCCAAGCAGCGGAACTGCTGATCGGCCGGTTGAAGCTGCGTTATCTGCTGGATACGGACGACCGTGCCGGGTATCTGTGCATTCCCGTTGCCCGCATCATGGAGGTTTCCTCCGACAAGCGGGTGACGCTGGACGACAACTGGCTACCCCCGGCGCTGATGTGCCATGCCGTGCCGCCTTTGGCCGGGCTGATCACAGAATTCGCGGGCATGGTGCATCAGCGTGGTGAGGCGCTGGCCGCAAGGGTGAACGCGCCTGGCGCGCGCGGCGTGGCCGAGGTGGCGGATTTCATGCTGCTGCAGGCGCTCAACCGCTGGCAGGCCTTGCTCCAGCATTGGGCGGATGCGGCGAACATCCACCCCGAGACGCTTTACACCGCCTATGTGCAGATGGCGGCGGAGTTTGCGACCTTTACGGATGCGCAGCGCCGCCCGAGCAAATATCCCGGCTATCGGCACGAGGATTTGCAGCGCAGCTTCGCGCCCGTGATCGCGGATCTGCGGCGCTCGCTCTCTTCGGTCATCGAAACCAACGCAACGGCGATTCCGTTGCAGGAACGTCGGCATGGCGTGCATGTCGGCCCGATCAACGACCGCAACATTCTGCGCGCCGCCAATTTCGTGCTCACCGTGCAGGCGGACGTGCCGACGGAGACGATGCGCCGGTTGTTCCCCGCGCAGGTGAAGATCGGCGCCGTGGAGCATATCCGTGAGCTGGTGAACGTGGCGCTGCCGGGCATTGCCGTGCGGCCCTTGCCTGTGGCGCCGAGGCAGATCCCGTTCTACGCGGGCGGATCTTACTTCGAGCTGGACCGCAACAGCCCGCATTGGCAGCAGATGCAGACATCGGGTGGTTTCGCGATCCATGTTTCCGGCGAGTTTCCAGGCCTGCGCATGGAATTGTGGGCAATTAAAGGGTGAAGCCGCACAGGCGGCGGGGAGATAGATTATGAGCGACAATCCGTTCTCCGAACCAGACGATTCGGACCGCACCGTCATCCGGCCGATACCCGGAGGCAAGCGCCCCGCCGCGCCGCAGCAACAACCCTCGCCGTTCGGCAGCAGCTTCGGGCCGGCGCAGGCCGCCCCCGCATCCGGTGGTTACAGCGCGCCTGCCGCCGCCATGCCCGCCGATGCGCCCGAGAGCATCGCCATGGGCGGCGCGCCGCTGGTGGCCGCCGCGGGGCCGCTGCTGCAATTGCTGGCCCGGCTGCGCAACACATTGCAGGCGCCGGATTCGGGTGATTTGCGCGAGCGTGCGGTGCGCGAGATCCGCCGGTTTGAGGAGTCCGCCCGCGCCCGCAACATTCCCATGGAGCAGCTTCGCCCCGCCCATTACGCGCTCTGCGCCAGCCTGGACGATGTGGTG
>JAKBCD010000124.1:1518-6248 GCA_021808205.1 Pseudomonadota bacterium
CGCATGGGCCCAGCGTTCGCTGGTTTCCACCTTTCACCAGGAAGTGCGCTCCGGCGAGCGCTTCTTTGACGTGCTGGGCCAGCTTCGCCAAAACCCCGGCAATTATCTGCCGGTTCTGGAATTGATGTATTTCTGCCTGTCGCTCGGCTATATGGGGCGTTACCGGCTTTCCCCGCGCGGCCCGGCCGAAATCGACAAATTGCGGGAGGAAACCTACGCGGTCATTCGTCGCCAGACGCCGCCGGGAGACCCGGCACTTTCGCCGCATTGGCAGGGGGTTGCTGCGGGCTACAAGCCGCGCCGGTTCGGCGTGCCTGTCTGGCTGGTGGGCATTATCGCGCTCGGCATTTTGGGGCTGGTTTATGCCGCCTGCCTGTTTTCCCTAACCGGCAAGGGCGATGCCGTCTTCCAGGCGCAGGTGACGGCACCTTTGCCAAACATGCCGCAGATTGTGCGGGCCCAACCGGTCATAGCCCCGCCCGAGCCCGCCCCCGCCGGACCGGATATTCTTGACCGGCTTTCCGGCTTCCTGCAGCCCGAGATTGCCGCGGGCAAGGTGAGCGTGCTCGGCACCACGCATCAGCCGATCGTGCGCATCAATAACCAGGGGCTGTTCGGTTCCGGCAGCGCCACGGTGGAAAGTGCGGATGTGCCGCTGTTGCAGAAAATCGGCACGGCGCTGTCGAAAGAAACCGGCGACGTGATCGTGACCGGCTATACTGACAACCAGCCCATCCACACGCTGCAATTCCCATCCAATTTCGAACTTTCACAGTCCCGCGCGCAGGCAGCGGCGGCAATTTTGGACCAGACGATCGGCGATGAAAGCCGCATCACCGCGAAAGGCATGGGCGATGCCGATCCGGTGGCCAGCAACGCCACCGAGGCTGGGCGTGCGCAGAATCGCCGCATTGAAATCGTGCTGAACCACCCTTCCGGAACCTGAGCCTGTCATGAAGAAGATCCTCGGCTTTTTTGCCTCGCACTGGTTTCTGAGCTTTATCGCCGCCGCCGTGCTGGCGGCTCTGGTGTGGTTCTTTGCGCCGTTCATTCACGCGCTTGCCGGTATGATCATCCGGCTTGTTATCATTCTTGTTATTCTGCTGGTTTGGCTCGGCGCCAATCTGCTGCTGGACCGGCGGCGCAAAAAGCGCGACGCCGCCCTGGCGGCGGGCGTGGCCGATGCCGGGGCCGCGACGCAGGACAAGGCGGCGGCGGAAGAACTGGCGGTGCTGAGCGAGAAGCTGAAAACCTCGCTGGGGCTGCTGCGCAAGGCCAGTGGCTCGCGCGGTTATTTGTATGAGCAGCCCTGGTACGTGATTATTGGGCCGCCCGGCGCGGGCAAAACCACGGCGCTTTTGAATGCCGGGCTGAAATTCCCGCTGGCGGCGGAGTTGGGGCAGGGTGCCTTGGCGGGCGTGGGCGGCACGCGGCTATGCGATTGGTGGTTCACCGAGCAGGCGGTGATGATCGACACCGCCGGGCGTTATACCACGCAGGATTCCAGCGCCTCGACCGACAAGGCGGGCTGGGAAGGCTTTCTTGATCTGCTGAAGCGCACCCGCCAGCGCCAGGCGCTGAATGGCGTCATCGTGGCGATCTCGCTGGCCGATATTGCCGCAGCACCTCGGGAGGAGCGGCTGGGCCATGCCCGTGCCATCCGCAAGCGCGTCAAGGAGCTGACTTCTCGGCTGGATTTGAAACTGCCGGTCTATGCGCTGCTCACCAAGGCGGATCTATTGGCTGGATTCACCGAGTTCTTCGACGATCTGGATCAGGAGCGGCGTGCCCAGGTCTGGGGCACCACCTTCCCGGTGCAGGACGCCAATGCGGTTTCGCATTTCGATGATGAGTTCAAACTTCTGGTGCGGCGGCTGGATGAGCGGTTGATCGATTTGCTGGAGCGCGAACGCAGCCCGGACCGGCGTGCGCTGATCGCCGGGTTCCCTACCCAGGTGGCCAGCCTTGAAGCGCCGCTGAATGAGTTCCTGGCGGAAGCCTTCGGCGGCTCGGCGCTGGACCCCGCCCCTTATCTGCGCGGCGTGTATTTTACCTCCGGCACACAAGAAGGCACACCGATCGACCGGCTGACCACCGCACTGTCACGCTCATTCGGTATCGACCAGCGCCGCGCGCCCTCTCTGCGCGCCGCCGCCGGGCGCAGTTATTTCCTTTCACGCCTGCTGAAGGACGTGATTTTTGGCGAGGCGATGCTGGCCGGACAGAACCCCGCGCAGCGCCGCCGCCGCGTGCTGCTGCGGTCGGTGGGCTATGCCGCCGTGGCGCTGGTGTTTTTGGGCGTGCTGGGCGGGTTTCTGCTCAGCCGCTCACACAATGAAGCCGCCATTACCGCCAGCGCTCAGGCGGTGGCGAATTACCAGGCCGCTGCACAAAGCGTGGCGTTGGACCCGGTGCAGGATTCCAACCTGCCCGCCGTGCTGCCGCTGCTGGATGCTGCCCGCGCCATGCCTTTCGGCCCTGGTGGCAATGCGAATTACGGCGCGATGGGCTTGGGACTGAACCAGGGGCCGAAGCTTAGCGCCGGTGCGGCCACGCTCTACACCAATGCGCTGGACAACATCTTCCTGCCCCGGCTGATCTTGCAGCTTGAGGCGGAGATGCGCGGCGGGTTCGACCGGCCGGAATATCTCTACCAGGCAACCCGCGTTTATCTGATGCTCGGCGGCCAGGGGCCGATGGACAAACCTCTCGTCGAAGCCTGGATGAATCTGGACTGGCAGCGGCTTTATCCCGGCATTGCCAACCAGCCTGTGCGTGATGATCTGATGCAGCACCTTGTGGCCATGCTGGACGCGCCGCTGCCGCAGGTGCCGCTGGATGGCGCGCTGGTGGAAGCCGCCCGCGCCACCTTCAGCCGCGTCTCGGTGGCTGAGCGGGTTTATTCCCGCATCCGGGATTCTCAACAGGCCGCCGCCATTCCTGCCTGGGTTCCGGCGCAGGCGATGGGTGCTGCCGGCGTGCCGCTATTCTCCCGCGCTTCCGGCAAGCCGCTCACCGAGGGTGTGCCGGGTTTCTACACCATCAAGGGCTTCCAGCTCGTGCTGCTGCCCGCCCTTACCCATGCCGCCAAGGATGTGGCAGATGAAAGCTGGGTGCTGGGGCCGGGGCAGCAGGTGGACCCCAACAGCCCGGACATGCAGAATCTGGAGCAGAACGTCATCCAGCTCTACGAAGCCGATTACGAGGCGCAGTGGAACGCAATGCTGGGCGATTTGAACCTTAACCCAGCCACCAATATCGGTCAGGCGGTGCAAAACCTGTATATTCTCGGCTCCCCGCAATCGCCGATGCAGCGGCTGCTGGCCAGCATCACCACGCAGTTGCAGCTCTCCAAGGGTGCCGCGCCGCCGGCCGCGGGTAAACCGCTCATTCCGGGTGCCAGCGCCATGAATGCCGAGGCCGCCGCCCTGCAAGGGCTGATGGGCCCCGCCAACACCGCCAGCGGGGCGGCACCGCTGGGCTCGGAGGTGGATAATTATTATGCGCCGCTGATCAATTATGTGAGCGGCGGTGCGGGTTCGCCGATGAACCTGACGTTGAACCTCATCAACAGCCTGCAACAGCAGCTGGCAACGCTGGCGTCCGCCGCACCGGGCGGTGCACCTGCGGCGCCAGCGGCGGGCGGCGACCCGGCCACCCTGTTGCAGGGCGAAGCCGCGACAGACCCGCAGCCCGTTGCCCGTTGGGTACAGGCGCTGGTGGTGAACGCCAATGGCCTGCGCGGCGGCAGTGCGGCCAAGGCGGCGGCGGCGGCGTTTAATGGCGCTTCCGGTCCCGGCCAGCTCTGCCAGCAGGCGGTGGCCGGGCGCTACCCGTTCGTGCCTGCTTCCAGCACCGATATTCCGCTGGGGGATTTTGCGCATCTCTTCGCCCCCAATGGTATGCTGGACAGTTTCTTCACCCAGCAGGTACAGCCTTATGTGGATATGTCCGGCAGCACCTGGCGCGTGCAGGCGGTAAACGGCGTCACCCCGCCGATCAGCCAGGGTGCCCTGGCGGAGTTCCAGCGGGCGGAGACGATCAAGCAGCTCTTCTTTGCGGCGGGCCCCACGCCCAGCGTGCAGTTCAGCCTCACCCCCACCGCGCTGGATGCGGGGGCGGCGCAAGCAGTGTTGGAGCTGGGTGCGGTGAACGTCTCCTACGCGCATGGGCCGCAAGTGCCGACGATGATCTCCTGGCCAGGGACGGATGGGATGCAAACGGCGCGGCTCATCATCACCCCCACCACTGGCGGCAACCCGGTGGAACTGGACGCTTCCGGCCCGTGGGCGCTGTTCCATCTGTTTTCGCAAGGCATCCTGTCGGAGGCGGGGTCGTCCGACCAGTACACGCTTACCTTCAATGTTAGTGGGCATAGTGTGAGCTACAGCATCGGTGCGAACTCGGTGCTGAACCCCTTTGCACCCGGTATGCTGGCGGATTTCCGCTGCCCCAGCCTGCAAGGATGAGCGTTTTCCGGCCCGCTTCGGTAGGGTGTTTCGGCAAGCTGCCGGCGCGTGGGGATTTTGTGCGCGCCGGGCTGACAGAGGATGTGGTGGCGCCGCTGGACCTCTGGTGCCGGGAATGCCTTGCCGCATCCCGCGCGGCGCTGGGCGTGGATTGGGAGCAGGCCTGGATGAGCGCCCCCATTTGGCACTTTCTGCTGCCGCCAGGTGCCTGCGGGGCGCAAAGCCTGCTGGGCGCGTGGTTGCCGAGTATGGACAAGGCCG
>JAKBCD010000125.1 GCA_021808205.1 Pseudomonadota bacterium
TGTCATACCGGCAGAACGATGCAGGTTTCATACCAAAAAAAGACAGATTCTATGACTATCTGTCGGTAATATATTCTTAAACAGTTTACGGCATGGTCAGCCCGGTCGCATGCTGTGGGGAAAGGCATTTAGGTGGGTAGATTCTTTTTGCCGCGGCTGTTTCTCTGGGCAAGCCATTTCGCCTTGGCACTGGTGGTATTGATTGTGCTGCTCTGGCACCCGGCGATGCGCTCTGTTTGGGTTTTGGCAGCCTTGCTGTCGTTTTCCACCGTGCTGATCAGCACCACCACAAATGTTAATCCGGTGAAATATCGATACGAGGCGCGGCGCCTCTGGCATCTCTCCCGTCAAGACGATTTGACCGGGCTGCTTAACCGCCGCGGCCTGCGCGAACGTCTGGCCGGCATGACCGTAGACCGTCTCATGCTGGTCAGCATCGGGCTGGAGCGGCTGAAGCCGGTGGACGATCTGTTTGGGCGGGAGGTGGTGGAGCAGCTCTTCCGCCAAGCGGCCAAGCGGCTTTCAGAGTGCCTGCAGCCGGCCGACATCCTGGCTTTGCCCAATGGAGATGAGTTCGTGGTCTTGCGCAAGCACGCCGCCGCGCAGGAAGATCCCTTGGCCTTCGCGCAGCGTTTGATCGCCTGCCTGATCGAGCCGTTCGGGATCGACGGCGTGAGCGTGCAGATCGGTGCCTGCGCCGGACTGGTTTGCAGTGAAGGCAGCGGAGAACGGCCCGAGGCACTGCTGAGCGCGGCGGACATCGCCTTGCGCGAGGCCAGGGAGGCGGGGGCGGGGCAGGTGCGGCAGTTCACCGTGATGATGAGCGCCAGGTTGCTGCGCCGCCACCAACTTGAGCAGGAATTCCAGGCGGCACTGCGCAATCGGGAATTCCTTCTGTTCTACCAGCCGTTATTCGATTGCCGCAGCCTGACTCTGCGCGGGTTCGAGGCTTTGGCCCGCTGGCAGCACCCGCAGCGCGGCATGATCGGGCCGGATGAGTTCATTCCCGTCGCCGAGGCGGGTGGCATGATCACCGCCCTGGGCGAATATGTGTTGGATCAAGCTTGCCACGCCGCCCGCGCCTAGCCCGAGGATCTGCGGGTCGCAGTCAATCTATCGCCGTTGCAGCTCAAGGATACGGCCTTGCCGGAAAAAATCTGGGCGGCCCTGGCGCGCAGCGGGCTGGCGCCAAACCGGCTGGAACTGGAGCTGACTGAAGGCGCGATGCTCGAACAGACCGCCGAGATTCAGCTGAGCCTGGCCGCCTTGAAGGATAGCGGCGTCAGCCTCGCCATCGATGATTTCGGCGCAGGCTTTTCCAGCCTGAGCTATCTGCACCGCTTCTCCTTCGAACGGCTGAAGATCGACAAATCCTTCACCCGCGAGATCACCGCCAGCCCGGATGCGCGGATCATCACCGGGGCGATCATCGGCCTGGGCGCGGCGCTTGGTATGGCGGTGCTGGCCGAGGGGGTGGAGACCGAGGCGCAACTCAACATCCTGCGCAAGGCCGGGTGCGGCCAAGTCCAGGGTTATCTGCTCGGCAAGCCGATGCCCGAGACAGACGTACTGACATTGCTGGAGCGCGTCGCCAAAGCCGGGGGGCGCGCGGTACCGGCCTTGAACTAAAGCCGGGCGAGCGCGCCATCCACCTCTGCGGCCAACTCGGCGCTCTCGCAAGCCAGCCGCCAGACCGGTTGCGCCTTGCCGGGTATGGAAATCTCCACGAAGTACTCCTGGAAGCCATGATCGGATTGCATGCACGCCTCATGTCCCCCTAGCGCCACGCTGGGTAGAATTTCCGCGCGCATCCCGCCACCTTGCGGGCAGGCCAGAAACACCAGCTTGCGCCCATGATCCATTGCCAGTCCCACCCCACGGTCCAGGAAACTCTCGTCAGGCGTGAAGGGCAGGTGTTGCGCGGCCAAGGCCTTCTGCAGCCGCAACCGCTTTCCTCGAAGATCGCGGGCTTTTATCAATTCCCCCGTGCGCAACCAGAAACGGGTTGGCAAGGCGGCCACGGCGCAAAGCACGAGTGTGATTATAATAAACAGCCAGTGAAAAATCATGCGCCTTCCTTGGGAGCCATTGGTTAGAAGAAATCGCTACCCTCAGGCAAGCGCCGCCGTTCATTGCAGGGTGGTGGATATATCAATGCGATTATGCTTGAAACGGATGCACATTGTTCAGGCTGGAACCTCATGCCGCAGCTCCTCTCCCTCATCGTGCCTTTCTATAACGAGGAAGATGCGATCGGCCTTTTCGCGGCATCGGTGCTGCCCGTGCTAGAGACGCTTGCGGATATTCAATGGGAGATCATCTGCGTCGATGACGGCAGCCGGGACGCAACACTGCCGCGTTTGCTTGATCTGGCGGCGGCGCAACCGCTCATCCGGGTCGTGGAACTCTCTCGCAATTTCGGCAAGGAAGCTGCCCTGACTGCGGGGCTGGAGGCAGCGCGGGGCGATGCGGTGATCCCGATGGATGCCGACCTGCAAGACCCACCGGAGCTGATCCCACAGATGCTCGCCGCCTGGCGGGGCGGGGCTGAGGTCGTGCTCGCCCGCCGCGCCGACCGCTCAACCGACAGTATGATGAAGCGCGGCACCGCCGCGTTGTTCTACCGGCTCACCCGCTCCATCTCGAACATTGAACTACCTGAAAATGTTGGTGATTTTAGACTCTTGGACCGTACGGTGGTGGAGGCGTTGAGGCGCCTGCCAGAGCGTCAGCGCTTCATGAAAGGGTTGTTTGCATGGCTGGGGTTCAAAACGGTGGTGCTCGACTATGCCCGCACCACCCGCGCGGCGGGCAGCAGCAAATTCTCCGGCTTCAAGCTCTGGAATTTCGCTCTGGAGGGTTTTACCAGCTTTTCTACCACGCCGCTGAAGATATGGACCTATCTCGGTGCAGTGGGGGCGGTTGTCGCACTCATCTACGCGCTGTTCATCATGCTCAGAACGCTCATTCTCGGTAATGAAGTGCCAGGCTACGCCTCCATTTTCGTTGCAGTAACGTTTTTCGGTAGCGTCCAGCTCATCAGTATCGGCGTGTTGGGCGAATATATCGGCCGGATTTATATGGAGACGAAGCAGCGCCCGATCTATCTTGTGCGTAAGTTTCATAATTTCTGAAGTTCCAGAAACGCGTTCAGTCCCGTTCAATATTTGCTTAGAGCGTTTGAGCGAGCCATTTCATGCATTTATCTTGACGCCGCCGCGTCAGTCCAAATGCATATTGGTCTAGAGGACCTCGCGTGACGTGAGGATTGAGCTGGGCTATGCAGATGGTAATGATCCCGCCCGACCTCCGCCTTTTCCGCGTGCTGCTGCCACTGGGTCTCGTTGTGCTGCTCGCGGGCTGCGCCACGCAGCCCCGCCCGCTTCCACCACCGGCGCCAGGTATTACAGCGCCGGATTTCGAGACGGCGGTACACAACGCCTATCAGCAGGGCTTCGAAGCCGGCCGTCATTATCAATACCGGCGTGACGCGAGGCTGCGGGGGGCGGCCCAGGCGATGAGGCCGGGTACAACCCCCCAGAACCTGACTGACGCCAGCCCGCCGATTCCGACAGCGGCTGCGGTGCCATCTGTGGTAAGTGGCAATGCCCAGGCTCCGGTGCCGACGGCCCCCGCCGCCGCGCCGCCCCCCCAAGCCACCAACCCAGCCTCGCCGCCAGCGACACTGCCACCCTCCGCCAAATACACCACCTCCGGCCCGGCCCAGCCGCTACAGTAGAAGATGGGGTGCTTGAACCAGGGCGGGGCATGAGCCAAACACCCCGCATGGCGCCCCCCTTGCTTCTGCTCACAGATATCTCTGTCATCCTCGGCTCTGCCCCGCTGCTGGAGCGCGCTACCCTCTCCGTCGGTGCGGGAGATCGCCTTTGCCTGGTCGGGCGCAACGGCTCGGGTAAATCCACGCTGCTTAAAATCGCCTCGGGCGAGGTGGCGCATGACGCGGGTACGCGGTTTTTCCAACCCGGTGCCACCATGCGCTATCTGCCGCAGGAGCCGGACCTCTCAGCCTTCGCCAATGTGATGGAATATGTACTGGCCGGGCTGGGACCGCATGACGACGAATACCGCGTGCGCTATCTGCTGGGCGAGCTTGGGCTCTCCGGCGATGAAAAACCCGCTCATCTCTCCGGTGGCGAGGCCCGCCGCGCTGCCCTGGCCCGCACCCTGGCGCCGGCGCCGGATTTGCTGTTGCTGGACGAGCCCACCAACCATCTCGACCTACCCGCCATTGAATGGCTGGAAGGGGAGCTGAAATCTCTCTCCTCCGGCATGGTGCTCATCTCCCACGACAGGCGGTTTTTAGAAAACCTCTCGCGCTCGATGGTCTGGCTGGACCGTGGGCAGACCAAGCGGCTGGATAAAAGCTTTGCCCATTTCGAATCCTGGCGGGACGAAGTGCTGGAACAGGAGGAGCAGGAATTTCATAAACTTGGCCGCAAAATCGCCCGCGAGGAAGACTGGCTGCGCTATGGCGTGACCGCCCGGCGCAAGCGCAACGTCAAGCGGCTGGCGGGGTTGCACAGCCTCCGCGCTGAGCGCCGCAACTTCACCCATAAGCTCGGGCTCACGAAAATGGCGAGCCTGGATGCCGCCACTTCCGGAAAGATCGTGGTGGATGCCGATGGCATCTCCAAAAATTTCGACAAGCCCATCGTCAATAACCTCACCTTCCGGGTGCTGCGCGGAGACCGTTTGGGCATTGTCGGCCCCAATGGTGCGGGCAAATCCACGCTGTTGAAGCTCATTCTCGGCCAGCTTGCGCCGGATTCGGGAACAGTGAAGCTGGGCACCGCGCTGGAGGTTGTCACGCTCGACCAGCAGCGCGCGGATTTAAATCCCAATACCTCTCTGGCGGACACCCTCACCGGCGGCAATAGCGACCAGGTGGTGGTGGGCGGCCAGGCACGGCATGTCATCGGCTATATAAAGGATTTCCTGTTCAAGCCGGAACAGGCGCGCACACCCGTGGGCACGCTCTCGGGCGGGGAGCGCGGGCGGCTGTTATTGGCGCTCGCCCTCACCAAACCCTCCAATCTGCTTGTGCTGGACGAGCCGACCAACGACCTCGACCTCGAAACCTTGGATTTATTGCAGGAAATGCTTGGCGATTATCCGGGCACGGTGATCGTCGTCTCGCATGATCGTGATTTTCTGGACCGTGTCTGCACCTCGGTGTTGATGTCCGAAGGGCACGGGCGCTGGCTTGAATATGCCGGCGGCTATTCAGACATGCTGGCCCAGCGCGGTGAAGGCGTCACGGCCGCGAAAGTGGAAAAGATTGAAAAGAAGACCGCACCAAAACCTGCCCAGGCGCCAGAAGCGGCACCTGCGAAAGCAAAAATCTCCTTCAAGGAGCAGCATGAGCTGAAACAGCTGAATGAAGATATTGCCAAGATGCAGGCGCAGATGGCCAAGCTGGAGGAGGTTCTCGCTACGCCGGCTCTCTACACCAAAGACCAGAAGAAATTTATCGCCGCCACGGCATCCTTGGCAGAACTGCACGCCAAGCTAAAGAAATCTGAAGAACGCTGGCTGGATCTGGAGATGTTAAAAGAGGGTTAAAAATTTAGAGAAGAATAGGCAGATCCCTCATGCGGCCTCCCTGCTGGCTGCTCCGGTCAATGGCAGGCATGTTCCATCTGTGCTGTGCCGGACATCTATGGGCAAGGCCGTATCTTGAGGCAAGATGAACTCAAAACCCTGATAGCCGTCGCCATAACCGGCTTCGCGCACATCCTCCCGGTACATATTGGCCAATACCCGGCCAATCCGCCGGCCTTGGCTGAAGATATCCAGGCAAACGGGCGTATTTGGGTCTGCGGTATTTTGTGCCCATCCGGCGCATAGGGTTGGCCCGGCAACGTCTACATAGCCACGCAACGGCCCATCCGATTTTTTCTCCACGATGCCGGCTCGTTCAGCGAGGCGGCGCTGGATAGCGGCGAGCTGGAAGCCGCTATTTAAAAGAGGCATGCATATATGCTCTGGAGCGCTCTCATTTGGATAAAGCACATGGTAGCTGTCCGCATTATGAAACTGAGGCCGGAAATACTCACCCATGAAGGTCTCAGCCGGGCAGTTTTCTGCGAAAATAACTTCGTGATTTTCCAGTTCGATATGAAAATAAGTGATCTCATCCACACAGGGCAATTGTAGAACAGATATGCCGTTGACCAGCCGCGCTGCGTGCACAAGAACG
>JAKBCD010000126.1 GCA_021808205.1 Pseudomonadota bacterium
GGTGCCTTCACCTTCGCCATGTGGATCGGCACATTCGCGCTCAACCGCGCCCTATTCCTGATCTTCCTCGTGCTGTGGATCACTTTCGCGCTACTGGGCTTTAGCGACCTGCTGGGCATTGCCTCCCTGGGCACGCTGGGTGGCTATGGCGGGCTGCTCACCGCCCTGCTGGCCTTTTATCTTGGCGCGGCCGAAATCATCAACGAGACCCACGGCCATACGGTTCTGCCCATCGGCGCGCCGGATGACCGCCTCAAGCGCGCCCAGGCGGAATAACCCGCCTGGGCGGTTTCTTGTCTCGGCGGCGCTGGTGGTGGCCCAATGGCGGATGGATGCTGCCCTGGCGCACAGCATGCGCCCTGAATCTCGTGAAAAACTTGTTGCGTTTGGTCACGGATTGATAAAGGTCAAGGCATTTTCCTGCATATTCTGTGAAATCTGATCACCTGATGAATGAAGGAAACATGATCATGACCGAGAAAACCACAGTCGATCCGATGGGGGCTTTTTCCCTGACAAGGGATTGTCTCGCCGCGCAGCAGAAATTCCTGCCCTCTGGCCGCATTTTCGCTGAGCTCGCCGAAACGGTCCGCACCGTTACCCAGGCGCAGATTGTCTTTGGCCAGACGGTCATGCGCGCCAATGCCGCACTTCTGGCGGCGCTGATGGAAGTGCCGCCGCCAGGCACGGAGAATCCGGAGAGCACCGACCGCGCCGAACGCCCCAGCCGGGCCGCCCACAAGCCGGATGTTTCGGCTCCATGAGTGCCCTCAGCTTGCCGGGAAGCCTTGCCGGCAAGCGCGGGCTCATCCTTGGAATCGCCAACGAGCACAGCATCGCCACCGGCTGCGCCAAAGCCTTCGCGGCGCAAGGTGCGGTCCTTGCGTTCACCTATCTGAACGAAACGGCCAGGCCTTATGTGGCGGCCGTCACAGAACATCTTCCGTGCGAGATTTTTCTGCCCTGCGACGTCGAAACCCCCGGCCAGCTCGAAGTCGTGTTCGACAGCATAACCCAACGCTGGGGCAAGCTTGATTTCCTGGTGCATTCCATCGCCTTCGCCCCGGCGGCGGATCTGCACGGCCGCATGGTGGATTGCTCGGCCGAGGGCTTTGCCCGCGCCATGGACGTCTCCTGCCATTCCTTTCTGCGCGCCGCCCGCCTCGCTGAACCTTTGATGAAAGATGGCGGCGCCCTGCTGGCCATGACCTATCAAGGCTCCGAACGCGTGATCCCCCATTATGGCATCATGGGCCCCGTGAAGGCCGCACTGGAAAGCGTGGTGCGCTACGTGGCCGTGGAACTTGGCCCCAAGGGCATCCGCGCCAACGCCCTCTCTCCCGGCCCCATCGCCACCCGCGCTGCAAGCGGCATCGCGCATTTCTCAGACCTGCTGGAAAGTGCAAGCCGCGCCGCGCCGGAAGGACGGCTGGTCACCATCGAGGATTGTGGCACACTGGCGGCGTTCATGGTGAGCGATGCCGCACGCATGCTCACCGGCACCATCATTCCCGTCGATGGCGGGGAACATCTGCTTGGGGCCTAACCTGCCCGAATATGCGTAACCGAACAGGAACCATCTGAATGCCGGAAGCAACCGATGATTGCGGCGATTTAGACCGCAGCCTCCACGCATCCCAGGCGCGGCTGACCGGCGGCCTTTCCCTTACCGCCCTGGCATTAGCCTGGACGGATTGGGCCATGCATATGGCCGACCAACCCGGCCGCCAGCTGCACCTCGCCCAGAATGCCGCGCGCGACTGGACCGCCCTCATCCGCCAGGCGCTCGGGCTGAATTTCGAGTCCGTTGCCCCAGAGCCGCAGGACCACCGCTTCCAAGACCCGAGCTGGCAGCACGGCCCCGCCGCCCTGGCCGCGCAAGCCTTCCTGCGCGCCGAACGCTTCTGGGACGATGCCACCAGCCAAACCGCCGGCGTCTCGGTCGAGAATGCACGGATCGTGAATTTCGCTGTCCGGCAGATGCTGGACGTGATGGCCCCCTCCAACCTCCCGCTCGTCAACCCGGAGGTTCTGGCCACGGCCCAGGCCACAGGCGGAGACTCGCTGCGCCAAGGGGTACGCAATTTCATCGCGGATTTACGTGCCATGAGCACCACCACCACCCAGCCTTTGCCGATGCGGCCGGGCAAGGATGTCGCCATCACCCCTGGCCAGGTGGTGTTCCGCAACGAGCTCCTGGAGCTCATTCAATACGCTTCAGCTACACAAACCGTCCGGCCAGAGCCCGTGCTCATCGTGCCCGCCTGGATCATGAAATATTACATCCTGGATCTCTCGCCGCAGAATTCCTTAGTGAAATATCTCGTCAGCCAAGGCTTCACCGTGTTCTGCATATCATGGCGCAACCCCGACGCCTCGATGCGCGATGTCTCGCTGGACGATTATCGCCGCCTCGGTACCATGGCCGCACTGGATGCCATTACCGCTATTTGCGGCAAGGACAAAAAAATCCACGCCACCGGCTATTGCCTTGGCGGCACGCTGCTCTCCATCACTGCCGCCGCCATGGCGCGCGAGCACGACGAGCGCCTGGCCAGCATCACTTTGCTGGCAGCACAGACGGATTTTACCGAAGCGGGCGAGCTGCAACTCTTCATCAACGATTCCCAGCTTCACTTCCTGGACGACGCGATGTGGGCGCAGGGTTATCTAGACACCAAACAAATGGCCGGCGCCTTCCAGATGCTGCGCGCAAACGACCTCGTCTGGTCGCAAATGATCCGCCGCTATTATCTGGGCGAGGAAGACCACCCGAACGACCTGATGTCCTGGAACATGGATGCCACCCGCATGCCCTACCGCATGCATTCTGAATATCTGCACAAGCTGTTTCTGAATAACGACCTCGCGGAAGGAAGGTTCGAAGCGGGCGGGCGCAACATCTCACTGGCGGATATCCATGTGCCCTTCTTTGTCATCGGCACGGAAACAGACCATATCGCCCCCTGGCGCTCGGTTTATAAATTGCAGCAGTTGAACGGGGAGGATTTCACTTTCGTGCTGACCTCCGGCGGTCACAACGCGGGCGTGGTGAGCGAGCCAGGCCATCCCCACCGGCATTTCTGCAAGCTGCAACGCAAGCCGGGGGATCTCTATCTCTCCCCGGATGAATGGCAAACCCAAGCCACCTGCCAGAATGGATCCTGGTGGCTGGAATGGACCGCCTGGCTTGCCGGCCATTCCGGCGCGCCTATCGCCCCGCCGCCCGCAGGCGCGCCCAAGGCGGGCTACAAAATCCTGGAACCCGCCCCCGGCACCTACATCTTTCAGCGTTGAAGGAATGAACGACGGACATGAATAACGAGCTTCTGGAGAACCGCACCTTCTCCGAAATCGCCGTTGGCGACACCGCCAGCCTTACCAAATCCTTCTCAAATGACGATATCGCGCTGTTTTCCTATATCTCAGGTGATGTAAATCCCGCCCACCTGGACAAGGACTACGCCGCCTCCGACCTGTTCCATCATATCATCGCGCAGGGCGTGCTCACCGCCGGGCTAATCTCCGCCGTACTGGGCACGAAACTTCCAGGGCCCGGAACCATATATCTGGCACAGGAGCTGAAATTCCACGCCCCGGTTTCCCCCGGCGACACCATCACCGCGCAGGTCACGGTGCGCGAACTCATCCCGGAAAAGCATCGCGTCATCCTGGATTGCCATTGCCTCAACCAGGATGGCAAGGATGTGCTGAGCGGCACCGCCACCGTGCAGGCGCCGACCGAAAAAGTCACCCGCCACGCCATCGCTCTGCCGGAGGTACGGCTGCTGCGCCATGAATTCCTGCGCAATTTACTCGCCAAGGCCGCATCCGGCGTAGCTCTGCACACCGCCATCGCTTATCCGTGCGATGAAATCTCCCTGCTCGCCGCCACGGAAGCCGCCGCGCGCGGCCTCATCACCCCCATCCTCGTCGGCCCGGAAGCGCTCATCCGCGCCACCGCCGCGCAATATAAGCTCGATATTTCTGGCTTCCGGATCGAGGAAGCCCGAACCAGCGCCGATGCCGCCAGGCGCGCCGTCGCCCTGGTGCATGAAGGCGCTGCCCGCGCGCTGATGAAAGGCGCTCTGCACACGGATGAATTGCTGCACGAGGTGATGCACGAAACAACCGGCCTGCGCACAGGCAGCCGGCTCAGCCATGTCTATGTCATGGATGTGCCATCCTACCCCAAGCCGCTGCTCATTACCGATGCCGCCATCAATATCTGCCCGAATCTGCCTGAGAAACACAGCATCGTTCAAAACGCCATCGGCCTTGCCCAGGCACTGGGCATAAAAACCCCGCGCGTTGCCATTCTCGCCGCGGTGGAAACCGTGAACCCCGCCATGCAAGCCACGCTGGACGCCGCTGCCCTGTGCAAAATGGCCGAGCGCGGCCAGATCACCGGCGCCATTCTCGACGGTCCCCTGGCGTTCGACAATGCCATCTCCGCCGAAGCCGCCGCCCAGAAACACATCGTCTCCACCGTCGCCGGCCAGGCCGATATTCTCCTGGTGCCGGATATTGAGTCAGGCAACATGCTGGCCAAGCAGCTCACCTTCCTCGCCAATGCGGATGCGGCGGGCATCGTGCTGGGCGCCGCGGTTCCCATCATCCTCACCAGCCGCGCGGATAACGACCGCGCCCGCCTCGCCTCCTGCGCCATCGCGGTGATGATGGCCAACGCCTATGGCTGACGCGATCCTCACCATAAATGCCGGTTCCTCCAGCATCAAATTTGCCGTGTTCGAGCTGAAAAACGGCCTCACCCGCACGGCAACCGGCCTCGCTGAAAATATCGGCGCGGCTCCGCATCTGCTGATCAAAACCGGCACGGCAACCGCCCTGGAAAAGCACTGGCCGGACCACGCGCCTCTCAACCATGAAGCCCTGCTGAGTGAAGTTCTGAACTGGGTGGAAACCCATCTGGGCGATGATCAGCTCATCGCCGCCGGGCACCGCATCGTCCATGGCGGCCGGACATTCACCCAGCCCTTGCTGCTGGACCCCTCCCATCTGGCGGAGATCGCCCGCCTCAACCAGCTCGCCCCCCTGCACGAGCCGCATAATTGCGCCGCTGTGCAGGCGCTTTTCAATCTCCGTCCCAGGCTCAGGCAAGTTGGATGTTTCGACACATCTTTCCATCACACCATACCCGAAATCGCCACGCGCTTCGCCATTCCACGCAAATTTCACGAAGAAGGCGTGCGCCGTTACGGTTTTCACGGCCTGTCCTACGAATATATCGCCTCTCGCCTGCCAGGGGCCGCGCCACATCTCGCCAAGGGCCGCGTCATCGTCGCGCATCTTGGCAATGGCGCCAGTATGTGCGCCATGAAAGACGGTAAATCCATAGACTCCACCATGGGCTTCACGGCGCTGGATGGTTTGGTGATGGGCACGCGCTCCGGCGCGATCGATCCTGGCGTGCTGATCTATTTCATGCAATCCCACGGCATGAACGCGGAGGATATCGCTGCGCTGCTCTACAAGCAATCTGGCCTGCTCGGTGTTTCCGGCATTTCCTACGATGTCCGCACTTTGCTTGAAAGCTCCGCGCCCGAAGCCACGGAGGCCCTGGATCTTTTCACCTACCAGGCCGCCCGGCAGGCTGGCAGCCTTATCGCTTCCCTCGGCGGGCTGGACGGCCTGATCTTCACCGCCGGCATCGGTGAACATGCGCCGTCCATCCGCGCAGCCATTTGCAATCGCCTCGCCTGGATGGGCATCAAGCTCTGCCCGGAAGCCAACGCCGCCAACGAGGCCGGCATCAGCGAACCGGACAGCGCGGTGGAAGTGCGCGTCATCCCCACGAACGAAGAGCTGATGATCGCCACTCACACACGCGCCTTGATCGAATAAAAGATCACCGCGTTTTGGAAAAGAGCAATACCAAGAAGCTTTACCAATTACCCTTGCGGATAGTCGGCGCTGTAGGAAAGTTCCTTCTGAGCGCTGATTTCTTCAAGCCTGGTCTCAATCCGTCGCGTCACCTCGTCAAATCCCCAGGCGCCCAGCACAATATGGCGCGGCGCGCCAGGCTTTTGCGTCAGCTCGATCATCACATCGCTGGCCCGCACCGGGTCTCCGGCCTGATTACCGCTGCGCTGCTTGGTTCCCGCCAGCCGCGCTCCGGCGGTCTCGGCATAATCCGCGATCCTGCTTGGCGTCTGCTTCAGGGAACGCCCCGCCCAATCC
>JAKBCD010000127.1 GCA_021808205.1 Pseudomonadota bacterium
AAGATTTTGACCGTATCTTCGATTCAGGCGTCATCCGTCGGGCCCAGAGCGTCATCGCGCTGGGTTTCGTGAAGGACGTGTCGCTCTCGGGCGACACGATCGAAGGCGTTATCGAGGATATGGACGGCACCAGGCGCATCACCTCCATCACCCCGGAAAAAAAGGGCAGCCGAATCTCCTTTGCCGAGCGCGAATGCACCTGCGGCGAGCGCGGTTGTCGGCATCTGGCCGCGACGGCGCTGGCGGCCCTGGCGAAATACCCCGACCTGCGCAAGGCTGAGCCGAAAGGGCTGATCGACACCATCGTGCCGACCGCAGAGCGCAGCTATGCCCCGGCTCCCATCCGCCCACGCCTCACCGGTCGGCGTGCCCGGCCAGCCGCGGCACTGCTGCCGATGGCGCCGGAAGCACCTGAGCCGGGGGCAACGGTGCTGGAGCGCAAGGCGGTGCCGGTGCTGCGGCTGCGCCGCGTGCACGGGCCGGATGAGTATAACCGCCCGCGCATGATCGACGTGCTGACTCTGGATTTCGATTATGGCGGCGTGCGGGTGGATGGCTCCGAGGAGAACTCGTTTTTGCGCGTGCGCTCCGGCGGGCAGGTGGTGTTTATCCGCCGCGACCCCGCCGCCGAAGCGGAGGCGCTGGATGCGCTGCGCCCAGACGGCTTTGTGCAGATGCGCGTGGCCGACGGCAAAGCCGCGCGCGGGCAACGTGTACTGGTGTTCAGGGGCGAGGAAGCCGCCGCGAGATGGCACCATTTTGTCGCCGTACGCGTGCCTGAGCTCACAGCCCTTGGCTGGCAGACGCAGATCGACGCGAATTTCGGCCCGCAGCTCGCCGATAATGTCGGCAATCTGGATGTGGTTGTGCAGGATGGCGAAAAGGGCACGTTCAGCCTGGAATTTGGCATCGAGATTGATGGCGAACGGCACCCTTTGCTGCCCATTCTGGAGCATCTGCTGGCGCGCGGGGGGATCGAGGCGGCGCAAATCGTCGATGGCGAGATCATCACCGCGCTGGATGACGGCCGGGTGATCAAGCTGCCAGCGGAGCGGATTAAGCGCCTGCTCGCGGTGATGGGCGATCTGATCGAGGCCGCCGGGCGCGCGGCAGAGAAAAACCTGGTATTGCCTGTGGGGGCTGCCGCCACGGTGCTTGACCTTGAGGATGTTCTCACCACCTCCTGGCAGAACGCGGCGGATATCGAGGCCTATGTGGAGCGCTTTCGGGGCGAGCCGGAAATCATCCCGGTTGAGGTGCCAAAGCTGTTCAAGGGTATATTGCGCCCCTATCAGCAGGAAGGCGTGGACTGGCTGCAGCATCTGGCGAGCCATAGGCTGGGCGCCTTTCTGGCCGATGATATGGGCCTCGGCAAAACCGCGCAGACCATCGCCCATATCTGCGTGGAACGCGCCGAAGGTCGCCTGAACGCCCCGGCGCTGATTGTGGTGCCAACCTCATTAGTGGCGAACTGGACCGCCGAACTACGCAAATTCGCCCCGCATCTGAGCGTTGTGGTGCTGCACGGCATGGAACGGCACGAGAAGCGTGACAATCTGAGCGATGTGAACGTGGTAGTGACCACCTACACGGTACTGACCCGCGATATCGAGTTCATGCGCGCTCTGCCCTGGCATCTGGTGGTGCTGGACGAAGCGCAGGCGATCAAGTCTCCCGAGGCGCGGGCGACGCGGGCCGTGTGCCAATTGAAGGCCGAGAACAAGGTTTGCCTTTCCGGCACGCCGATCGAGAACAATCTCGACGAGTTGTGGTCTCAATTCGCCTTCCTGATGCCCGGCCTGCTTGGTGACCGGCGCGGGTTTACCAAGCGCTTCCGCACACCGATTGAGAAGAACGCAGACCCGGTGGTGCGCGGCCAACTCATCAGCCGCATCCGGCCTTTCATCCTGCGCCGCACCAAGCAGGAGGTGGCAACGGAGCTGCCGCCCAAGCACACCATTCTGCGGCGCATTACCCTGGCACCGGACCAACGTGAACTTTACGAAACCATTCGGGGCACGCTCTACGAGACGGTGAAGGAGCAGATGGCCGAGCGTACGCTGGCGCAGAGCCGGGTGATCGTGCTGGACGCGCTGCTGAAGCTGCGTCAGGCCTGCTGCGACCCACGGCTCGTAAAGCTGGGCGCGGCGCGCGGCACCGAGAGCTCCGCCAAGCTGGATGATTTGATGGAGATGGTTCAGGAGCTGATCCCCGAGGGGCGGCGCATTCTGATATTCTCGCAATTCACCTCGATGTTAGACCTTATCAAGCCGCGATTGGACGAGGCGGGCATTTCCTTCGTGGAGTTGCGCGGCGACACCCGCGACCGCGCCACACCCGTGCAGCGCTTCGAGGCAGGGGAGGTTCCCTTGTTCCTGATCTCGTTGAAGGCGGGCGGGCGCGGGTTGAACCTGACCTCGGCGGATACCGTGATCCATTACGACCCGTGGTGGAACCCGGCGGTGGAGGCCCAGGCATCAGACCGCGCGCACCGGATAGGCCAGACGAAATCTGTGTTCGTGTACAAGCTCATCGCCACCGAGACGGTGGAGGAGCGGATTTTAGAATTGCAGCAGCGCAAAGCCGAGCTGGCGAGCATAGCCTTCCATGAGGCCGGCGGCATGGCCTTCAATGCCGATGACATCGACTTCCTGTTTGGGCAGGACCAGCCGGCCGAGGAAGCCGAGGCGGCGTAAGCCGCCTCAACCCGGGAGTATCTATGGGCAAGCTTGTCTGGTTGGCCTCCTACCCGAAATCCGGCAACACCTGGGTGCGGGCATTTCTGCATAATTACATCGCCAATGCGCAGATGCCACACAGCATCAACAGCTTGGTGGAATTTTCCGTGGCCGAATGCGCGGCAGCGTTTTTCGGGGCCCCGGGCGAGGTGCTGGAACCCCAGGCTGTGCAGGCGAAGCGGCCTGAGGTGCACGAGGCACTTACCAGGCTGCATGACGATTTGGTTTTCGTGAAAACTCATAACGCGAATTTATCGGTTCATGGCACCGACCTTTGCACGCCAGGGCCAACCGCCGGGGCGATTTATATCGTGCGCGACCCGAGGGATGTCGCCCTCTCTTATGCTGCTTTTACCGGCAAGAGCGTGGATGAGATCATTGACTTCATGGGCCAGGAAGGGGCGGCCAATGCCAGCGACGGGGTGCAAGTGTTTGAGCTGCTCTCCTCCTGGTCAAGCCACGCGCTTTCCTGGGTGGCGGCACCGCGCCGGTTGCTGGTACGATATGAGGATTTACTGGCCCAGCCGGAGCGCGGCTTCGGACGGATCATCCGGTTTCTGGGCACGCGGGACGCAGCACCCGAGCCGGAACGGCTGAAACGGGCCATCGCCTTCAGCAGCTTCGCCACGCTTGCAGGCCAGGAGGAGCGGGAGGGCTACCAGGCCAGCGGGGCGTCGGGTGGAAAGTTTTTCCGGGCCGGGCGGGCGGGCGGCTGGCGCGAGAGCCTGACACCGGCCCAGGCGGCAAAAATCTGGACGACGCATGGAGCGGTGATGGCGAAATTTGGCTATGCCCCGAATTGATCTGGGAACGAGCAATCTGGCTCGAATTTTAGGTGACATTTCCACGGCAACAGGGTTAGCCTGACCTCCCCGGGTGATGCCCAGTTCTGAAGGGGTTGCCGGGGTTTCGTTGGCCAACAGCCATTAGGGAGACACCATGAACCTGCAATCGCATCTCGACGCTCTGAAGGGGCGGCATGCCAGTCTGGAAAGCAAGATCGCCGATGAAGACCGGCGCCCTCAGCCGGACTTGGCGGCACTGTCCCGCCTGAAACTGGAGAAATTGCGGCTCAAGGAAGAAATGGAACGACTGAAAACCTAACACGTGAGAGATACAAAAAGGGGGCTGGAAGCCCCCTTTTTAGTGTCATATTTTCATGGTTACGCGGCTTCCGTGCTCGGGCCAGGCAGGGGCGGGGGGGTCAGGCCATCACGCGTCAGGCGCTCATTGGCGGCACTCACCGCGTCGTTCAGGTCGGATTGCTTGCAGAGGCCCAAAATCACCGGATCGCGCGGCTTGATGCTGGCGCTGTTCCAGTGCGAGCGGTCACGGATTTTCTGAATGGTGTCCTTGGTGGTGCCGAGTAGCTTGACGATCTGCGCGTCGGTGAGATGCGGGTAAGAGCGCAGCAGGAAGGCGATCGCGTCTGGCCGGTCGTTGCGCTTGGCCACGGGGGTGTAGCGCCCGCCCTTCTGCTTCTTGTGCATCTCCGGCTGTGGCAACAACTTGAGGCGGCGGGAGGCATCGGCCTCGCAACGCTGGATGTCCTCGGCGGTGATCTGCTTATTGGCCACGGGGTCGTAGCCATTGATGCCCTGCGCCACTTCGCCATCCGCGATGGCCTGGACCTCCAACGGGTGCATACCGCAAAAATCGGCGATCTGCTCGAAGGTAAGCCCGGTCTTGTCAATCAGCCAGACTGCGGTAGCTTTAGGCATAAGGGGCAGGGACATGGATCGGATACCTCTATACGTTTCGGGCCGAGGCGCCCGGAACGGACATAGTTACTCGCTTCGGCCACGCAAGTTCAACTGGCGCGGGTTATCAAGCCCACGCTACCCTGAGGTCAAGACCATTCAATGACGATTTCTGAAGAAGATTTACCGCCAAAGCCAAAAAAGCTGCTGGAACCTCCCGTGCTGGACCCGCTGGGTGTGGAGGAGCTGACGCGCTATATTGGCGAATTGGAGACAGAAATCGCCCGGGTGCGCGAGGCAATCAGTGGCAAAAAGGCCCATGCGGCCGCGGCCGCGCTGTTTTTCAAACCGCCCTCCGGGGCGTGAGGGCCGTTAGCGCCATGGCGCGGCGTAAGGCATCCACGCGCAACGATGGTGGGGCAGCTATGCGCAAAACTCCACGAAAAATAAAAGGGCTTTCACCTGAGGATGTGGAGCTTTGGGCGGCGTATAGCCGGACGCTGACCCGGCTTATGCCCGGAAAATCAAAATTGGCAGACCCGCCGGAACCACCCGCCCAGGCAGCACCAGAGCCAACCCCCGCCGCCGCGCCACCACGGGTGCAGCTCTCCGCGCCGCCCGCCCAGCTTGCCGTAAACGCCACACCTTCAGGGCTTGATAAAGCCACCTGGGCAAAGTTTCGTGCCCAGAAAATCCGCGCCGAGGCGAGGCTTGATTTGCATGGCCACACCGCCGCACGGGCGCATCAGGAGGTATTGCGGTTTCTGGAAATGTCCCACGCGGCGAGTTTGCGCTGCGTGGAGATTATCACCGGCAACGGCGAGATTCTGGCGCGCGAGCTGCCGCACTGGCTGAACACGCCTCTGGTGCGGCCTCTCATTCTGGGGCTGGCGCATCCTCATGCGCGCAATGCCGGGTCCATCCGGGTGCTGTTGCGGCGGCGGCGGGCCCGGGGGGAGGCATGACCCCGTTCGGCGAAAAGCTGCGTGAATTGCGCCGGGCGCGCGGTGTGCTGCTGAAGGACATGGCGGCCGCGCTGCAGGTTTCCTCGGCTTATCTCTCTGCGCTGGAGCATGGGCGGCGGGGTGCGCCATCGGCCGGGCTGATCCACCAGATTTGCCAGTTCTTCGGGTTGATCTGGGATGATGCGGATGAGCTGGTGGCGCTTGCCAAACAATCCCGCCCGCGGCTGAAACTCAACAGTGCCGGGTTGACCGCCGCGCAGACGGCGCTGGCCAACCGGCTGGCCAAGGAATTGCGCAATCTGGACCCCGAGACGGTAACCGCGATGCAGGCGCTGCTGGATACGGCACGGCCGGCTATGCCGCCAGCACGCCCCGTGCGCGCAGAGCGCCGAGCAAAGCCAGCAAGGGCAGGCCGAGCACCGTGAAATAATCACCCTCGATGCGGGTGAAAAGCTGCGCGCCGAGCCCTTCCAGCCGATAGGCGCCGACGCAACGCAGGATTTCGGCCGCTTCGGCCGTGAGGTAAGCAGCCAGGAAATCATCGCTCAGGGCGCGCATGGTGAGCGTGGCTTGTTCCGCGTGCAGCCATTGCTGCGCCCCGCCTTGCACCAGGCAGACCGAAGTAAGGAGGTGATGCGTGCGGCCTGACAGCGCTTGCAGATGCGCGCCAGCTTCAGCAAGGTTTCGGGGTTTGTCGTAAATTTTGTCGTCACAGACCAGAAGCTGGTCGGCGCCGATGACCAGCGCCTCTG
>JAKBCD010000128.1:0-3675 GCA_021808205.1 Pseudomonadota bacterium
ATCGATCAGGCATTCGCTCATGGCAAGAATCATGCGCCATCATACAGGCTTGAGCAAGCCAGCGTTTCGGCCCAGAAGCCAGACATGGCGCATCGCATCGGCATAGATTTAGGCGGGACCAAGACTGAGATTATGGTGCTGGACGAAACCGGCCACCCGCTGCTGCGCCGCCGCCGCGCCACCCCCCCCGGCTACAACGCCGCCTTGCGCAACATCGCCGATATGGTGGAAGAGGCCGGGCGGGAGACCGGGCCGGGTGCCAGCGTGGGCGTGGGCATACCGGGCTGCATCTCGCCGGCCACCGGGCTGGTGAAAAACGCCAATTCCAACGCCCTTAACGGCCACCCGTTCGACCGCGACCTCGCCGCCCTGCTAGGCCGCCCGGTGCGCGTGGCCAATGACGCGAATTGCTTCGCCCTTTCCGAAGCGGCGGATGGCGCGGCAATGGGTTGCGCCGTGGTGTTCGGGGTTATCCTCGGCACCGGAACCGGGGCGGGAATCGTGGTGAATGGCGGTATTCTGGAAGGCCGCCACCGTCTGGCGGGGGAGTTTGGCCACACGCCCCTGCCCTGGCCAAAGCCCGATGAGCTTCCACTGAAACCCTGCTGGTGCGGGCAGGCGGGGTGCCTGGAACTTTACCTCGCCGGTCCCGCTTTGGCCCAGGAATGCGATGGGCCAGGCCATGCGGATGCCAGCGCCCTGCCCGCCCGTGCCGCAGCGGGTGATATAGCAGCACAGGCGGCACTAAACCGCCATGTAGAAAGGTTGGGCAGAGCACTCGCCACCATCACCAATCTGCTGGACCCGGATTGCATCGTGCTCGGCGGCGGGGTTTCGAACATGGAGCATCTCTATGAACAGCTGCCCAGCCTGATGCGGCCTTATGTGTTCTCAGACCATGTTTCGCCGAATATCGTGAAGGCAAAGCATGGGGACAGTTCGGGCGTGCGCGGAGCGGCTTGGTTATGGCCGGCCAGATGAGAGCCTAATCCGCCGCGGCTTTTCTCTCCGCTGCAATGGTTTCAGCCTTGCGCATAAGCCGCAGGAAATTGCCGCCCCAGATTTTGAAGACTTCTTCCCGCCCATAACCCCGCTTTGCCAGCGCGGCGGTGAGGTTGGGGGTTTGCGCCGCGTTCATGTAGCCGCGCACGCCACCGCCGCCGTCGAAATCCGTGCCGATGCCGACATGGTCTATCCCCATGCGTTTCACCGCGTAATCCACGTGGTCCACAATGTCTTCCACGGTGAGGTCGCTCGCCCGCGCCTTGGGCCGCAGGAAATTGGAAACAATGGTGATTTGCGCCAGCCCGCCCGTGGCGGCCAGAATCTCCAACTGCTCGTCATCCAGATTCCGCTTATGGTCGCACAAGGTTTTCATGCAGCTATGCGTCGCCACCACCGGCGTGCGCGAAAGCCTTGCCGCCTGCATCATGGTTTTTTTGGAGGCGTGAGAGACATCCACCAGCACGCCAAGCTCGTTCATGCGCGTCACCACGGATTGTCCGAAATCCGACAGCCCGCCATATTTCTCCGCCTTGTCCCCCAGCACGGGCAGAGCGATGGCAGCATCCGCGATCTCGTTATGGCCATTATGGGTGAGGGTCATGTAGCGGATGCCCAGCCCTGCGAACTCATCCAGCAGCGCGATGTTTTTGCCGATGGCATAGCCGTTTTCAATCACCGGAATAATGCCCGGCTTGCCCGCCGCGAAGGCCGCCTCCACCGCCGCGGCACTCAACGCCAACATGCCGCCAGCCTCGCCCTGGGCCATGGCGGTGATGGAACCCAGCATCGCCCGGGCGCGGGAAGTTGCCGCCTCATGTCCCGCCGCGTCGCGCATCCCTTGTGGAATGTAAGCCGCGAAGCAGACGGCACTCACCTCGCCGCGCCGCAGCTTCGGCAGATCCACACAGCGCGGGCCATCCTCAAACGGGCTGGGGCCTTCGGGCCAAGGAATATCCACATGCGTGTCGATGACCATCAGGCCATCATGCTGGTCGTTTGTCATTGTCCGCATGGTTGAGCGCCCTGCACCCGGCGTCAAGCGCCTTGCGCATCACGGAGGGCAAGGGCGCGGTACCGGCGGGCGCATGCAAAGCCCCTTCCGGCAGTTTTTTCACCCGGGCCACGTGCACGCAAAGCGTAAGCGCGAAATGGGTGAACACATGCTCCACCTGCCCCGCCAGCTTCCAGCGCGCTTTCACCGGCGGCTGCTCCGGCAGCACCAACATGCCGCCCAGCAGCCCGCGCGGCGGGCGGCGCAGCAGCAGCACATCACCTGCGGCATCCAGCAGCACATAAGCCTCGCCGCTACGGCGCGGGCGCTCGGGTTTTTTGGTTTTGGCCGGAAGGCTTTCGGCAATTCCTTCCGCCGTCGCCCGGCAGTGCTTGTTCCAGGGGCAGAGGGGGCAGTTAGGGGATTTGGGCGTGCATATGGTGGCCCCAAGGTCGAACAAGGCCTGCGCGAAATCCCCCGGTGCGGCCTCGGCGGCTTTGTCCTGCATCAGAATTTCCGCCGCCGCCGCGATGGTTTTTTTGGCCCCCGGCAATGGTGCGGTAATGGCGAATAGCCGCGCGGCCACGCGCTCCACATTGCCATCCACCGGCAGTACTTTCAGGCCAAAGGCGATGGCCCCAATGGCATTCGCGGTATAAGGCCCGATGCCGGGAAGGGCGCGTAACGCTTCGATACGATTTGGGAATCCGCCCAGTTCCGCCACCGCAACCGCGCATTTATGCAGGTTTCTGGCCCGTGCGTAGTAGCCAAGCCCGGCCCAGAGGGCACACACATCCTCCACGCTGGCCGCTGACAAGGCTTGCACATTGGGGTACGCCGCCAGAAATCTGGCGTAATAGGGCTTCACGGTGGCCACCACTGTCTGCTGCAGCATAATCTCGGAGAGCCATACGCCATACGGGTCGGCGAATTCTCCGGGCATGACGCGCCAGGGCAAATGGCGGCGGTGCCGGGCATACCAGGTAAGGAGTTTCCGTGCCGGAGGAAGGGAAGAAGAAGCGAGCGCCACGGGTAGCGATTGTGCCGCAGGAACCAGCGCCGCGCAATTTTGCCCCGCGCGGCATCGCGGCGATTCTGGCCCCGGTTACCCGGCCGGCCTTTCGCCGCCGCGCGCCCGCCGCCGCGCATATTCTGGCGGATTGGCCGCAGCTCGCCGGGCCGGAGCTGGCCGCCCGCGCCGCGCCGGTGAAATTCGCCGGCGGCACCTTAACACTCGGCTGCACCGGCCCCACGGCGGTGGAGCTGCAAATGGCGGCACCGCAGATCATCGCCCGGCTGAACCTCGCTTTGGGGCAAAACACCGTGGAGCGGTTGCGCTTCGAGCAACAGGTGCCGCGCCCGGCCGCCACCCCGCCCGCACGCGCCCTGCCGCGCCGCGCCGCGCCGCCGCCGGGACTGCCCGAAGGTGAGCTCGGCGCCGCGCTGGCCCGGCTCTACCAGGGCATAAAATCCCGTGGATAACTTTGCCGCCGGGTTGGACTCCTCCATGAAAATCCGGCTACACTACATATAGGAGATACTATGCTGTTAAACCGCCGTTCCATACTATCCATAGTGGGTGCAGCTGCACTGACGCCAAGTGCTGCCTGGGCCGACTCAGCTCCCGGCACGATCCCGCCCACGGAAACGGAACGCTCCATCGGCTCGCCCAATGCGCC
>JAKBCD010000128.1:3685-6122 GCA_021808205.1 Pseudomonadota bacterium
ATGCGCCCGTCACTGTGCTGGAATTCTTTTCCCTCACCTGCCCGCATTGCGGGGAATTCGCCACCACGACCATGCCGAAGGTGAAGGCAAATTTCGTGGATACCGGAAAGGTGCGCTTCGTCTACCACGACTTTCCGTTGGACCAAGTGGCGCTGAAGGCGGCACAGGTTTCGCGTTATCTGCCCGTGGTAGAATATTACCCCTTCATCGAGGCGCTGTTCGCCAGCCAGAGCGACTGGGCCTTCCAGCAGGGCGAGGATTACCACGCCAAGATTTTCAAATATGCGGCGCTGGCGGGCATGGACCAACAGACCTATGAAACAGCCTGGAACGATACGGCGCTGGGGCAGTGGATTCTGAACCGCCAGGCTGAAGCTGAAAAGGTCGACCAGATCAACGCCACACCGACCTTCATCATCAACGGCCAGAAAAATCCAGGCGCCATGGATTACGACACCTTCGCCGGCCTGTTGATCAAAGCCGGTGGCTAGAGCGTTCAGCTTTTAGCTGAACGCTCTAATCTTATGTTTGATCGAGCGATTTCATGCATTTATCTTGACGCCGCCGCGTCAATCAAAATGCATATTGTTCTAGAGCGCGATAACTTTGAATTCGTTCGCAAAGAGAACAAATTCAAAGTCTGAATCGCCCTCTAAACCGTTGAGATAGAGGAAGGCTATATGCCCGCACGCTTCGCCAGGCTGCGTATCGCCGGTTTCAAGAGCTTCGCCGACCCAACGACGGTGGAGATCCTCCCCGGCCTGACCGGGGTGGTGGGACCGAACGGCTGCGGGAAGTCTAACGTCATCGAGGCGCTGCGCTGGGCGATGGGCGAGGCCAGTGCCCGCAACATGCGCGGCAATGAGATGGAGGATGTGATCTTCGCCGGGACCACGGGCCGCGCCGCCCGTAATCTCGCGGAAGTTACCCTAACGCTTGAGGAAACGCTAGGATTGGCCCCACCGCCCTTCCAGGAAGCGGCTGACCTTGAAATTTCCCGCAAGATTGAGCGTGGTGCGGGCAGCGCCTACCGCGTGAACGGCAAGGAAGCCCGAGCACGGGACGTGCAGACCCTGTTCGCGGACCTCGCCTCCGGCTCCCGCGCTTCTGCCATGGTCAGCCAGGGGCGTGTCGGCGCGCTGGTGAATGCCAGGCCCGATGAGCGCCGCGCTTTGCTGGAAGAGGCCGCCGGGATCACCGGGCTGCACGCCCGCCGGCATGAGGCGGAGCTGAAGCTGAGAGCCGCCGAGCAGAATCTGCTGCGTGCAGATGACCTGAAGGGGCAGTTGGAAGCGCGGCTGGGCGAGCTGAGGAAACAAGCCCGTCAGGCCACGCGTTATAAGGGGCTCTCCGGCAATATCCGTGCGGCGGAGGCGGAACTTCTATCCATCCAACGAGCCATGGCGGTGGCGGCTCGGCAAGCGGCGCAAGCCGCCTTTGCCGCCGCCGAGACCCGTGTGACCGAGGCCGCCACGAAGGCCGAGGCCGCCGCCGGTCTGGCCGAGGCCACCGAAGCCGCCCTGCCGCCCTTGCGTAACGCAGAGGCCGATGCGCGCACATTGCTGGAACGCGCGCGCATTGCCGCCGAGCAGATGGAGGAAGCCGAGGCCCGTGCCCGCGCCGCCCTCACCGAAGCCAAAACCCGGCTCGAGATGCTGGCCCGCGACCATGACCACGCCCAGAAGCTGGTGGCGGATGCACAGGCGGCGCAAGCCCGGCTGGAAGCCGAGCAACACAGGCTGCTCGAGGAGACCGTATCCGCCCCCGCCGCCATCGAGGAAGCTGGCCGCGCCGAAGATGCGGCGCTGGAAGCGATGCGCGAGGCCGAGGCCGCCACCACCAAAACCACCGAGGATGCCGCACGCCTCGCCGCCGAGGCCGAAGCCGCCCGCCGCGCCCTGAGCGATGCAGAACACCGCGCCCGCAGGCTCACCCAGCGGGCCGCAGAGACCAAAGCCGAGCACGACAAGATCGCCGCGACGCTAATCCCACCCGCGCAGGTGCAGGCGGCCGAGGCGGAACGTGCCGAAGCCGAAGCCGCCTTGCTGGCGACGCGCGAGGCCGTGATCGCGGCGGAGGCCGCTCGCGCCAAGGCCGAGTCGCAGGCCGCCGAAACCCGCGTCACCACCGAGGCAAACCTTGCCGGGGCACGCGCCCGCGCAGCCGGGCTGGAAGCCGCCAGCGCCAAGGTGAGCGCCGAATATGACGCGCTGACGGCCCTGCTGGCGCAGAAATTCGGCCGCGAGAGCCAGCCGATTCTGGATGCGATCACCGTGCCGCCGGGGCTGGAAGCCGCCCTGGGTGCGGCCTTGCGCGAGGAGCTTTCCGCCTCCGCCGACACCCAGGCCGCGCGCCACTGGCGCAAACTGCCGGATCTCGATTTGCCGGTGGTGCCGATGCACAGCTTCGCGCAGATCGTCCAGGGACCGGAGGCGCT
>JAKBCD010000129.1 GCA_021808205.1 Pseudomonadota bacterium
AGGGACACCGCCTCCTCCACCGCCTCGCCAGGGTTGATCGCGGTGGAGCGTTCGTTATCGATCATCTCACGCGGCATCAGGTGGCGGCGGTTGGAGGTGGCGTAAAACAGCACATTCTCCGGCCGGCCTTCGATGCCGCCATCCAGCACCGATTTCAGCGCCTTGTAATCTGCATCGCCCTTCTCGAAAGACAGATCGTCGCACAGAATCACGCAACGGCGGGAGGTTTCGCGCAGCAGGTTCAGCAACTCCGGCAGGGTGCCGATGTCTTCGCGGTGAATTTCAATCAGCGCCAGCGCCTTGGGCAATTGCCGGTTCACCTCGGCATGGGCCGCTTTTACCAGGGAAGACTTGCCCATGCCCCGCGCGCCCCAGAGCATGGCGTTGTTGGCCGGCAGCCCCTGGGCAAAGCGCAGCGTGTTTTCCAGCACCTGCTGCTTTTGCAACTCAACGCCTTTCAGCAGCTCCAGCGCCACCCGCGCCACCCGCCGCACGGGGGCCAGGGCCTTCTCCGCCGGGTGCCATACAAAAGCATCGGCGGCGCCAAGGTCGGGCGTGGCAGGCAGCCGGGGGGCCAGGCGCTCCAGTGCCTCGGCAATCCGGCGCAGCAGGTCATCATTCATTCGGCACACTCCCTGTTGACTGCATCGGCGGGCACCCTATGGTCCGCGCAACTTCACGGCAACCAGGAGATCCTATGTTCATATCCGCTGCCTACGCGCAAACCGTCACCAGCGCCGCCACAGGCAATGGCAACCTGGCCATGCTGATGCAGTATGCGCCGCTCGGCCTCATTGTTATCGTATTCTATTTCCTGCTTATCCGGCCGCAGCAGAAGCAGCAGAAGGAGCTGAAGGGCAAGCTGGGTGCGCTGAAGCGTGGCGACAAGGTGGTTACGGCGGGCGGCATTGTCGGGCTGGTGAAAAAAGCCGCCGAGGGTGCGAACGAAATCGAGGTTGAGATCGCGCCGAACGTGACGGTGAGCATCGTGCGCTCAACCATTACCACGGTGCTGGGCGCCACTGCCGATAAAAGCTAGGCCCTGACTTAATACCGCCGGGCGGTGGTGTAGCGCGCCACCTCCGCCAGCGCGGTGCGGACCTCGCTTTCAGGAAAGCGGGCCAGGCGGTTCACCGCGCTGTCAATAAACCCATCCGCCTTGGCGATGGTACGGGCCGTGGCGTCATATTTGCTGATCAGCGTCAGCGCGGTGGCAAGGTCTTCCTCGGTCTGCTCGCTATGTTCCAGCGTGCGGACCCAGAAGGCACGCTCCTGTTCCGTGGCTTCAGCCAAGGCCAGAATCACCGGATAGGTCAGCTTGCCCTCGCGGAAATCATCGCCCACGGTTTTGCCCAGCTGCGCCTGGTCGGCGGCGTAATCCAGCGCATCATCCACCAGCTGGAAAGCCATGCCGAGATCCATGCCGAAATCCCGCAGGGCAGCGCATTCCGCTGCACTCACCCCGGCTACCACGCCGCCCACTTCCGCCGCCGCGGCGAACAGCGCCGCGGTCTTGCCGCGGATTACGTCGAAATATTTCTGCTCTGTGGTGGAAATATCGTTCTGGGTGGTGAGCTGCAGCACCTCGCCCTCGGCAATGGTAGCCGAGGCAGAGGAGAGAATGCGCAGCACATCCAGCGAGCCATCCTCCACCATCAGCTCGAACGCGCGGGAGAACAAAAAATCTCCCACCAGCACGGAGGCCTTGTTGCCGAATACCGCATTGGCGGAGGCAAAGCCGCGGCGCAACACGGATTCATCCACCACATCGTCATGCAGCAGTGTCGCGGTATGGATGAATTCAACACAGGCGGCGAGCCTGACCTGCCGGCTGCCTTGGTAGCCGCAAAGCCTGGCTGCAGCCAGGGTCAGCAAGGGGCGCATCCGCTTACCCCCGGCGGCCACAATATGGGCGGCAAGCTGGGGAATGAGCGCAACGGGGCTGTCCATCCGGGCGATAATCGCCTCGTTGGTGGCTTTTAACTCCGCTTCCAGCAGCGCCGTAAGGCGGCTGAGAGCATCGGTCGTCAATGGTGTCGCACCATCCAAATTCAGCGCCCTAACCTGTCCGTGTAAATTGCGTTAGCACCATATCGGGCGGTATTCTGGAAGGGTCAAGCTGGTGGATCAAGACGAAACGAGCATGGGCGGGCTGTTGGGCGGGCGGGTGAGCTACCGCCAGTTTCAATCTGGCCACAGAACCGGGTTTGAGCCCGTGCTGATGGCCGCCGCCGTACCAGCCCGGCCCGGCGAGCTTGTGCTGGAGGCAGGCACCGGCGCAGGTGCCGCCTTGCTCTGCCTGGCGGCACGGGTGCCGGGGGTGCGCGGCATCGGGGTGGAGCGCGGCAGCGCCCTGGCCGGGCTGGCGGCACAAAACTTCCTGGAAAACGGGTTCATGGAACTGGCCGCCCTGAACGGTGATGCCACCGCCCTGCCCTTCGCCACCCAGACATTCCAACATGTAATGGCCAACCCGCCCTGGTTTGGCGCGCACAACACGCCATCGCCAGATGCCGCCCGCGCCCTGGCCCACCATGCGCCCCAAGCTACGCTGGCAGCCTGGGTGCGGGAGCTGCTGCGTGTGCTGCGGGATAAGGGCACAATCACCCTCGCCTTGCCCGCCGCCACCTATGCCGAGGCAGCCTCGCTCCTGCACCCGGCCTGCGGCGGCATTACGCTGCTGCCGCTGTGGCCGCGCGCGGGGGTAAAGGCGAAGATGATCCTGGTGCAGGCACAAAAAGCCAGCCGGGCCCCGGATGCGCTGCTGCCAGGGCTGGTGCTGCACGATGAGAGCGGGATTACCAAGGAGGCGGAGAGGCTCTTGCGGCAGGGAATGTTGCTGCCACTCGGCTGAATTTCACCCTCAGTTCAGGGCAAAAAATGTCGCCAGCGGGTCTTCCAGATCATTGATGTTGGTGATCAGATAATTCGCGAGATCAGGCTGCTCGCCCGGCCTTGTGGGTAACTCGGCATAGATGTTCAGCGTGCCGTCCCAGCCAATACGCACGTTAAAGGGGCGTGGCGCTGGGCCTTTGGCCTCCACCCAGCCGGCGCGTTCCGGCGGCTGTTCGGAGGGCTTGAGTACCCGTTTGCCCTCTTCGCGGTCGTATCCCTTGCCTTGCGGCGGGGCGATAAGCACGATGCGTTCCTGCGGAAAACGCTTCAGCTCCTGAATCAGCCATGTCCATTCGGGGGTGGAGAGAAACTCCTCTTCCCGGAACTCCTCGCTGATCTGCGGCATGTCCATGGTGGAGCGGATTTCCGCCTGGTAGCCATGTTTCTCGTTCAGCAGAATGTCAACCAGCCCTGGCAGCTCCTGCAGATTCGAGCGGTAGGCCATGAGGTTGTAACGTATGCGCGGCGCGTGCGGGGCGGCGCGGAACACATCCAGCATCAAATCCCAGTTCTCGAAGAAAATATGCTGGCGGGCGCCCTTGCGCATCTTCTCGTAAACGTCCCTGTCCAGGCTCTCCATGGAAATGTTCACATGGTTCATGCCAGACCCGGCCAGCACCTCGAAAAATTCGCGAGGCTGGCGCTTGGCGAGGTTGGTGGTGAAGAACAGCTTCTTGCGGTATTCACGCGGCACACGCTGGATGAATTCGGTCAGCTTCGGGTGCAGCGTGGCCTCATGCAGGCAGGAAAGCCAGAAATTCCCGTCCGTCACGTAGGGAATCAGCCGCAGCGCGGACTCAAAGGTCGCGTCGCTCATCAGGTAGGTTTTCTTGGTCTGCGCGTAATCATAAACGCAAAACGGGCAGCGCAGATTGCAATTATTCACGATATCCATCGCCACGTGATGGATTGGCTGAAACTCCCGGTTGATGGCAGGGGCCAGATCCAGCACATGGGCGGAACCATGCACGCGCACGAACACCTCGTCGCGCTCCTGCGGGGTCAGTTCCCGCTCGAACAGCACAAAGAAGGCATAGGTGCCGTCGCCCACGCCAATCTGGCGCAGCACATCGTTGAACTGGCTGGCGGCCTGGCGTTTGAGCAGAATTTCACCCTCAGGGCCGGGCCGGAGAATATCCACGGTTACCCGCCGCGCGGCGGATGACAAATCGCGCACCCAGCCGGCAATGTGGCGGGTGGAACATTCATCCACAAAGCCCTGGTACGGCCCATGGCCGGGCCGCTCGGTCCGCAGGGCGGGGGCGAGTTCCAGCCGGTGCGCAGCCCCCTGCGGGCGGACGAAAACACGGTCGCGCTCAGCTTCGCTCAGCTCAGGCTCAAAGCGCGCCTCAAACGCATAGGTGCCGTCGCCAACACCCACCTGCACCAGAATTTCGCTGAAGGCATCCGCCCGGCCGGCGGCCAGCACGCGCTCGCCCTCTGGCAAGGGTAGCACCACCTCATAGCCCAGCCGCGCCGCCGCGTCGTTCAAATCGCGCAGCCAGCCCTTCACATGCGCAACGCTGCGCTCATCCACATAGCCTTGATAATGAGGGGCAAGCCCGGCAACACCTTCCATGCGGCAAGGTTAGGGCATCACGCGGATACTGCGCAACCGCTCAGTCCAGGGCGCCGATTCGTCTCTATTTCTTGGTTGACGCCCCCGCCGGACAGGAACATATTAAGAACATGCTGATTGCCCGCCAACCGCCCACGGGCCGGACTCGGCACCGAATCTGTGGCAAGCTTTTTCCGGCGGTAAAAATTACGCTTAGCACAGCTAGTAGTGATTGCGCGGCGCGCTCACTATATGTTGTTATGACCGCCGCTAATAATAAACAGGGGTCCGGCAAATATGAACATGATGACGAAGCCTGAAGCCGTGTTGCTTGACGATGCCGTGCAGATGCCGGGCCGCTTTCAGGTCAAGGTCGACCGCTCGCGCGACGCGTTGCTCACAGATTTCGGCCGCGCCACGCTGGATGACCGGTATCTCCTGCCCGGCGAGAGCTACCAGGACCTCTTCGCCCGCGTTGCTTCTTATTATGGCGATAACCAGGCTCATGCCCAACGGCTTTACGATTACATCTCCAAGATGTGGTTCATGCCCGCCACCCCGGTGCTCTCCAACGGCGGTACGGATCGCGGCTTGCCGATCTCCTGCTTCCTGAATGAGGCCACCGACACGCTGGATGGCATTGTCGGACTATGGAACGAGAATGTGTGGCTGGCTTCCAAAGGCGGCGGCATCGGTTCCTATTGGGGCAATCTGCGCTCCATTGGCGAGAAGGTGGGCAAGAACGGCAAAACCTCCGGCATCATCCCGTTCATCCGGGTGATGGACAGCCTCACCCTCGCCATCTCCCAGGGCTCCCTGCGCCGTGGCTCAGCGGCGGTCTATTTGCCCATCTGGCATCCCGAGATCGAGGAATTCATCGACATGCGCCGCCCCACCGGCGGCGACCCCAACCGCAAGGCGCTCAACCTGCATCATGGCGTGCTGGTATCGGATGATTTCATGCGCGCCGTGGAAGCCGACGAAATGTGGGGCCTGCGCTCGCCCAAGGATAACAGCGTGGTGCGCTCCGTCTCCGCCCGCGCGCTCTGGATCCGCATTCTCACCACGCGCATCGAGCAAGGCGAGCCGTACATCATCTATTCCGACCACGTGAACAATGCGCGGCCTGAACAGCACAAGCTGGCCGGGCTGGAGGTGAAAACCTCCAATCTCTGCGCCGAGATCACCCTGCCCACGGGCATCGACCAGTACGGCAAGCAGCGCACCGCCGTATGCTGCCTCTCCTCGCTGAATCTTGAAACCTGGTTCGAATGGCACCAGGACGAGCAATTCATCGAAGATGTCATGCGCTTCCTGGACAATGTGCTGGAGGATTTCATCCAGAAGGCGCCGGATTCCATGGAACGCGCAAAATATGCGGCCTTCCGCGAGCGTTCCATCGGGCTCGGCGTGATGGGTTTTCACTCCTTCCTGCAGGACAATTCCATCCCCTGGGAAAGCGTGATGGCGAAGGTGTGGAACACCCGCATGTTCAAACACATTCGCGCCGCCGCGGACAAAGCCTCCAAGACCCTCGCGGCCGAGCGCGGCGCCTGCCCGGATGCGAAGGATTACGGCATCGAAGAGCGTTTCAGCCACAAGATGGCGATCGCGCCCACCGCGTCCATCTCCATCATCGCGGGCAACGCCTCGCCGGGCATCGAACC
>JAKBCD010000130.1 GCA_021808205.1 Pseudomonadota bacterium
GAGGATGAGGAACAGCACCGCGTGCACCGGGTTGCGGCTGGTCACCACCATCACCGCCGAGGCCAGCAGGAAGAAGGAAAAGAGATAGAAAGCGAGGTTCTGGATCATGTTTGGCTGTCCTTACCGGTACGGCGCGTCCAGCTCGAGCCGGCGCGCAAGCTCCGGCTCCCAGCGGTCGCCATTATCCAGCAGCTTCTGCTTGTCATAGAGAAGCTCCTCGCGGGTTTCGGTCGCGTACTCAAAATTCGGTCCTTCGACAATGGCATCCACCGGGCAGGCTTCCTCGCACAGCCCGCAATAGATGCATTTCACCATGTCGATATCGTAGCGCGTGGTGCGGCGTGAGCCATCCTCGCGCGGTTCAGCCTCGATGGTGATGGCCTGCGCCGGGCAAACCGCCTCGCACAGCTTGCAGGCAATGCAGCGCTCCTCGCCATTAGGGTAACGGCGCAGCGCGTGTTCGCCTCTGAAGCGGGGGCTCGTGGGATTTTTCTCAAACGGGTAATTGATGGTCGCCTTGGGCCGGAAGAAATAGCGCAAGGTGATGCCAAGGCCGCAAAGAATTTCCCACAGCACAAGACTCCACGTCCAACGGAGGACTTTGTTCATTTTACTGTTCCCTTACGCATGGGGCAGCCAGCCGAAATATTCCACCACGCCCGCGACAGCGACGAGATAGACGAGAGAGATGGGCAGAAACACTTTCCAGCCCAGCGCCATCAGCTGGTCGTAACGGTAGCGCGGCAGCGTGGCACGCACCCACACAAATACAAACAGGCAGATGAACACCTTGATGAGGAACCACAACACGCCGCCGGGCAGGAACGGCAGCGGCGAAAGCCAGCCGCCCAGGAACAGCACCGTGGTCATGCCGCTGATCATAATCATGTTCGCGTATTCACCCAGGAAGAACAGCGCGAAGGACATGGCGCTGTACTCCACAAAGAACCCGGCGACAATCTCCGACTCACCTTCAGCCAGATCGAACGGCGCGCGGTTGGTCTCCGCCAGGCCGGAGATGAAGAAAATGATGAACAGCGGAAACAGCGGCACCGCGAACCAGAGATGCTTCTGCGCCAGCACGATGGCGTTGAGGTTCAGGCTGCCCGCGAGAATGAGCACCGTGACAATTACGAAGCCCATGGAGACTTCGTAGGAGACCATCTGTGCCGCGGAACGCAGCGCGCCCAAAAAGGCATATTTGGAGTTGGATGCCCAACCCGCCACGATAACCCCGTAAACGCCAAGCGAGGAAACAGCAAAAAGGTAGAGGATGCCGACATTGATGTTGGCGATACCCCAGCCGTTATTCACCGGAATCACCGCCCAGGCGATGATGGCGAGGCCGAAGGTGATCATCGGCGCCAGCACGAACAAAACCTTGTCCGCGCCCGTGGGGATGATGGTTTCCTTGGTCAGCATTTTCAGCGCATCGGCGAAAGGCTGCATCAGCCCAAACGGGCCGACCACGTTGGGGCCTTTGCGAAGCTGAATGGCACCCATCACCTTGCGCTCGAAGTAAGTGAGATAGGCGACGCCGATGAGCAGCGGCACCACCAGCGCCAGAGTCTTCAGAACCGTGAGGATCAAGATCCCCAAATATGTGTCCCAGAACGGCATCATTCCGCGGCCTCCGCCAGGGCAGGATTATGGGCAGCCACGCAAGCAGCCATAGTTGGGCTGGACCGGCTGATCACATCCGTCTGGTAATAATTCGGCAGCGGCGGCGTGAAGGGCACGTTGCTCAGCGCACCGGCGGCAGCCGGACCGGCGGTGTCCGTTCCTGCAAAGCGCCGGAATTCCTCCGCGAAAACCGGATATTCGGCCTTAAGATGGTCGCGCAGCTGCTCCAGCGTGTCATACGGCAGTGCATGGCCGAGATAGGCCGAGATGGCGCGCAGAATTCGCCAATCCTCGCGCGCATCGCCCGGCGGCTTTACCGCGACGTACGCACGCTGCCCGCGGCCTTCGGTGTTCACGTAAGTGCCGTCTTTTTCCGTGTAGGCGGCACCGGGCAAAACCACATCCGCGCGGGCGGCACCGGCATCGCCATGATGGCCCTGGTAAATCACGAAGCTCTGGGCAGGAATGTTGCGTACCGCCTCGGCATCTACACCCAGCAGCCAAAGCACGTCCGCGCCGCCCGAGAGCAGCGCCTGCGCATCCATGGCACCCTCACCCGGCAGGAAACCCAGATCCAGCGCACCAACGCGCGACGCCGCGTGATGCAGTACATTGAAGCCATGCCATTCCGGCGTGAGCATGTTGAACTGCGAAGCCAGCTTCCAGGCGGCGGCGTGAAGGGCGGCGCCATCCGGCCGGGCCAGTGCACCGGCACCCAGAATGAGCATCGGCTTGGCTGCGTTCTTCAGCACCTCGGCGAAGGGATGCGTGCCATTCAGCAACGCCGGGAGCGCGTCAGCCGTCTCCCCCACATGGTCGTATTTGTAGGTAAGATCAGCGGTTTTCCCAATCACGCCGACCGGGAACTTACCGGCGAGCCAACGCTTGCGGATGCGCGCGTTCAGCACCGGCGCCTCGTGGCGCGGATTGCTGCCGACGATCAGCAGCGCGTCGGCCTCTTCGATTCCGGCGATGGTGGTATTGAAAAGATAGAAGGCGCGCTTGGATGTATCAAAAACTGCGCCATCGATCCGGCAATCGATATTTCTGCTGCCCATGGCGGCGAAAAATTCCTTCAGCGCCAGCATGGATTCGACATCCGCGAGGTCGCCAGCCAGCGCGCCCATTTTGGTGGGGGCGGTGGTTTTCACCTTGCCCGCGATGGCGGCAAAGGCTTCTTCCCAACTTGCCGCGCGCAGCTTGCCGTTTTCACGAATCCAAGGCCGGTCCAACCGGCGGCGCTTCAGGCCATCCACCGAGAAGCGGGACTTATCGCCCAGCCATTCCTCGTTCACATCGTCGTTGATGCGCGGCAGAATCCGCAGCACTTCCGCACCACGCGCATCAATGCGGATATTCGCACCCAGCGCGTCCAGCACGTCGATGCTGTCGGTCTTGCGCAGCTCCCATGGACGGGCGGTGAAGGCATAGGGCTTGGAGGTGAGCGCGCCGACAGGGCAAAGATCAATGATATTGCCGGAAAGTTCGGAAGTCAACGCCTTCTGCACATAGGTGCCGACCTTGGTTTCCTCACCCCGCTGGGTGGCACCCAGCTCCGCCACACCGGCAACTTCAGTCGTGAAGCGGATGCAGCGCGTGCAATGGATGCAGCGCGTCATGGTGGTGCGCACCAGCGGCCCCCAATCGGGCTGCGCCACGCTGCGCTTGTCTTCCTCGTAACGCGAGGTGTCACGCCCATAGGCCACGGCTTCGTCCTGCAAATCGCACTCGCCGCCCTGGTCGCAGATCGGGCAATCCAGCGGATGGTTGATCAGCAAAAATTCCATCACGCCGCGGCGGCCCTTGCGGACCATCTCGCTATCTGTGTGCACCACCATGCCATCCGCCACCGGTTGGCCGCAGGAGGCCACGGGTTTCGGCGGCATCTTCTCAATCTCGACAAGACACATGCGGCAATTGCCGGCGATGGATAGGCGCTCGTGGTAGCAGAAACGCGGAATTTCAATGCCCGCCGCTTCAGCGGCCTGGATCACGGTCGAGCCATTCGGAACCTCGACCTCGATGCCATCTATGGTGAGTTTTGCCATGGCTTACTCCGCCGCCTGCGCCTGAACGGGCGGTTGATAATCAGTTGCCCGCGCCTCGACCTCTGGCCGGAAGGCGCGCATCATGCCCTGGATCGGCCAGGAAGCCGCCTCGCCAAAGGCGCAGATCGTGTGGCCCGCCACCTGCGTTGTCACTTGCTCAAGCAAATGAATATCCGCAAGCGTGGCCTTGTTTTTCACGATCCGGTCCATCTGGCGCATCATCCAGCCCGTACCCTCGCGGCAGGGCGTGCACTGGCCGCAGCTTTCGTGCTTGAAGAATTTGGAAAGCCGCCAGATCGCCTTCACCACATCCACGGATTTATCCATGACGATGATAGCCCCGGAACCCATCATGCTTTTTGAAGCCGCCAGGCTGTCAAAATCCATCAGCTGGGTGTCACACATCGCCTTGTTCAACACCGGCGAGGATGCGCCGCCGGGGATGATGGCGCCGAGATTATCCCAGCCACCACGCACGCCGCCAGCATGTTTCTCGATCAGCTCCCGCAACGGAATGCCCAGCTCTTCCTCAACATTGCAGGGATTGTTCACATGGCCGGAGATGCAGAAAATTTTCGTGCCCGCGTTCTTCGGGCGGCCAAGCCCGGCAAACCAGGCGCCGCCGCGGCGCATGATGGTGGGCACGCCCGCGATGGTCTCCACATTGTTCACCGTGGTCGGGCAGCCATAAAGCCCCATCGCCGCCGGAAAAGGCGGCTTCATGCGCGGCATTCCTTTCTTGCCTTCGAGGCTTTCCAGCATCGCGGATTCTTCACCGCAAATATACGCGCCAGCGCCGCGTTGCAGCACGAGGTCAAAATCCCACCCCGAACCTGCCGCATTCACGCCCAGAAGCCCTGCTTCATAGGCTTCGTCGATCGCCGCCTGGAGAACCCGTGCTTCGTTGTAATATTCGCCGCGAATGTAGATGAACGCCTTGTTAGCCCCCATCGCAAAGCTCGCGATCAGCGCGCCTTCTATGAGCTTATGCGGCTCATTGCGCATGATATCGCGGTCCTTGCAGGTGCCAGGCTCGGATTCATCGGCGTTGATAACGAGATACGAAGGCCGGCCATCGCTTTGCTTGGGCATGAAGGACCATTTCATACCGGTAGGAAACCCAGCCCCGCCACGCCCGCGCATACCCGAGGTTTTCATTTCCTCAATCAGCGCATCCCGTCCGCGGGCGATAATATCCGCCGTCTTGTCCCAATCGCCGCGCGCGCGCGCCGCTGCCAGCTTCCAATCCTGCTGGCCGTAAAGATTTTGATAGATGCGGTCTGAATCGTTCAGCATCAGCTCACTCCCCGGCGGGTGGGTTGGAAAGCAACGAGGTCTGGCCCGAAGCCGGAGCCGAGGATGAACGCCCACCCAGCGAGCCCGCCGGCGGCAACGGCTTACCCGCCTTTAAATCCGCGATGAGCGCTTCCGTGCGCGCCGCGTCCATATCCTCGTAATAATCATCGTTCACCTGCAAAATCGGCGCGTTCACGCAGGCGCCGAGGCATTCCACCTCTTTCAAGGTAAACAAGCCATCTTCGCTGGTTTCACCGAAATGCTTAATGCCGCTGGCCTTTTTGCAGGCGCTTACAACATCGTCCGACCCGCGCAGCCAGCATGGTGTGGTGGTGCAAACCTGGAGATGATATTTGCCCACCGGCTTCAGGTTGAACATGGTGTAGAAAGTTGCGACCTCGTAAACCCGCATGGGGGCAACACCAAGGATCTCAGCCACCCTGTCCATCGCCACGCGGGGCAGCCAAGCAGAGCCTGTTTGCGCTTCCATCTGCCGCTGGGCGAGGTCCAGCAGAGATTTCACAGCGCTCATCTGCCGGCCTTCGGGGTATTTCTTGATCGCCTTTTCCACCAACTTCATGTTGGTTTCGGTAAAGGCAAAGCTGGTCGGTTCTGCGTGTGTGCTGCTCACCGGTCGATCTCACCAAAAACAATGTCAAGCGACCCGAGGATCGCCACCATATCAGCCAGCATGTGGCCCTTGCAGAGCTTTTCTGTCGCCTGCAAATGCGAGAATCCGGTTGCGCGGATTTTACAACGATACGGACGGTTCGTGCCGTCCGATTGCAGGTACACGGCAAATTCACCCTTCGGCGCTTCCACGGCGGTGTAAGTGGCGCCGGCAGGAACGTGATAGCCTTCGGTATACAGTTTGAAGTGATGGATCAGCGCTTCCATCGAATGCTTCATCTCCGCGCGTGTCGGCGGGGTGATTTTGCGGTCTTGCACCTTTACCGGCCCCGGTTTCATTTTCGCCAGAGCCTGCCTGATGATTTTCAAGCTCTCACGCATCTCAGCCATGCGGACGAGATAGCGATCGTAGGAATCGCCGTGCTTGCCGACAGGAACGTCGAACTCCACCTCGGCATATTTATCGTAAGGCTGGGCGCGGCGTAGGTCCCATGCCACACCGGAGCCGCGCAGAGACGGG
>JAKBCD010000131.1 GCA_021808205.1 Pseudomonadota bacterium
GCTCAATTTTCGCCCATTGCTTGTCAGACAGCCAAAATAGGTTCCGCCTCATTTACCACCCCCGAATCGGGGGTAGAGAATCATCCGATCAAGGAAATATCAACAAGTTTATTGGGTTTTGGCCATAATTTAGTGTGTTGGAGGACGATTCAGACATTAGATTGCCCGCAACGCGGGTCAATCTCATATCATAGGGCTCTAAAGCCGCGCCACGCGCAACGCGTTGGTTGTTCCGGCTTGGCCAAACGGCACCCCGGCAACCACCACAATCTCCTCGCTCTTTTGCGCGAAGCCCTCCAACCGGGCAATTTTTGCGGCGTGTTCAACGGCTTCTGTCATTGAATGCGCGGCTTCTGCGATGACCGCATGAACGCCCCATACGCAAGAAAGACGACGCGCGACGGCGTGGTTCGTGGTCAGGCCGATCACTGGGCAATCCGGCTTTTCGCGCGCGACTCGCAAAGCCGTGGCGCCGGATTCGGTGAAGGCCACGATGGCCTTGGCATTAATGGTATGTGCCACCTGTACGGCCGCGGCGGCGATAGCGTCGGGCGAGTTCTTCTCCGGCTGCGGCCGCTTGGAATCGATACCGGTGCGCCAATCCTCGTCGCGCTCCACGCGGGTGATGATCCGGTCCATCATGTTCACCGCCTCGCGCGGGTACTGCCCGGCGGCGCTCTCGGCGGAGAGCATCACCACATCGGCGCCGTCGAACACGGCGGTGGCAACGTCTGAGGCTTCGGCGCGGGTGGGGGCAGGCGAGGAGATCATGCTCTCCAGCATCTGGGTGGCTACAACCACGGGCTTGCCACGCTGCTGGGCGGCGCGAATGATGCGCTTCTGCGCCACGGGAATTTCCTCGGGCGGCAGTTCCACGCCGAGATCCCCGCGAGCGACCATCACCGAATCGGTCACGTCCATGATCTCTTCGAGGTTATCCATACCCTGTGGCTTTTCGAGCTTTACCATGGTCAGCGCGCGGCCGGCGGCGATCTCTTTGGCTTCCAGCACGTCTTTCGCCTGCTGCACGAAGGAAAGGCCGATATAGTCGACTCCCAGCGGCAGCACGAAATCCAAATCCGCGCGGTCCTTTTCGGTCAGCACCGGGATGGGCAGGATCACATCCGGTACGTTCACGCCCTTGCGCTCGGAGAGCAAGCCGCCGACGATTACCTCGGTGAGCAGATGGTCGTCGCGCACACGCAGCACGCGCAGCCGCAGCTTGCCGTCATCCAGCAGCAAAGTGGAGCCGATCTCCGCCGCGGCAATGATCTCGGGGTGCGGCAGACAGACGCGGCGAGTATCCCCGGGGGCACGGTTCAGGTCGAGCGTGAATTGCTGCCCGGTCTGAAGTTGTACCCGGCCGGACTGAAACGTGCCGACGCGAAGCTTGGGGCCTTGCACATCCGCGAGAATGCCGATCGGTCGGCCGGTGCGCTTCTCGGCGGCGCGGATCATCTCGATGCGCGCGGCGTGGTCTTCATGGCTGCCATGGGAGAAGTTCAGCCGGAACATATCCACCCCCGCATGAAAAAGCTGAAGAACCATTTCCGGGGTCGAGCTGGCGGGACCAAGAGTCGCGATGATCTTGGTGCGGCGGTGGCGGCGCAATCTATCCATTTGAATCCTCAGGCGGGGAAAGGGGGCAGGATGCCGGATGGCAGCCAGCGAAAGGTGAAGGCCGTAGCACACGGTAACTCGGTCGGCACCGCAGGCGATATTGCGCGCAGCAGCCTGCTGCGGCAGGTTGGCGAACATGCGGCGGGCCAACCCAGACGCCGCAGGATGGGCGATTGGAAGGCCGCGCGGATGTCTTGTGGCGCGATGCAGGACGTTTTCACGGCGCGATTATGAGCGGGAGCAGAAAGTTGAGCAACCCCACACGAGATGAAGCCACCACAGAGAGGCTGGAAGCCGCCGCCTTCCGCGCCCTGGTTGGGCATTTGCGGGCCCGGACGGACGTGCAGAATATCGATCTGATGAACCTCGCGGGGTTCTGCCGCAACTGCCTCTCGCGCTGGTACCGCGAGGCGGCGCAGGCCCAGGGCATCGCGCTTACGGATGAGCAGGCGCGAGAAATCGTCTATGGCATGCCCTATAAGGAGTGGCAGGCCAAATATCAGACGCCGGCGAGCCCCGAGCAGCTGGCGAAGATGACCCAAACAAAACCCAATCACTGAAACCGTGCGCATTGACCCGCCTGCCGGGGAGTTTTATCCCCGCCGCCCGCATTGGAGATGAGTATGTCTGTATCCACCGAAGAAAAACCTACCAATATCGCCGGCGATCGGCTGCGCAGCATTATCGAGCGTGTCGAGCGCCTGGAGGAGGAGCGCAAGGCGCTCGCCAGTGACATCAAGGATATTTTTTCCGAGGCGAAATCCGCCGGATTTGACGTGAAGGTGATCCGCCAGCTTATCCGTATCCGCAAGCAGGAGCCTGCCGAGGTGGAGGAGCAGGAGACGCTGCTGGATGTCTACCGTCGCGCCATCGGGATGTAGCAACCTACTCTGGCGGTCATTCAAAGCCTGTTTGACCTTGGCCCCGCAACGCCTAAATCTGTGGGCATAGAGTTATGAACGGAACGGCAATGCAGCAGAATGATATGGCGCGGCACCCGGAGGGGGTTTCCGCCGGGGCGGCCGCGCCGCTTCCCAGTTGGGATCTGGCGGATCTCTACGCCGCCCCCACCGACCCACGAATCGAAGCGGACCTGAAATCTGTTCAGGAGCGGGCGGATCAATTTGCCGCAGCTTATCAAGGCAGGCTGGCGGGGCTTTCCGGGGCAGAACTGGCAACGGCGATAAGCGCCTACGAGGCGCTGCAGGAAACCCCTGGCCGCATCATGTCCTACGCGGTGCTGCTGTTCTCGGCGGACAGCTCCATTCCTGCGCATGGGCAGTTCTACCAGACCATGGCCGAGCGCGTGACCGCCTTGGGCACCAAGACCCTGTTCTTCACGCTGGAGCTGAACCGCATTCCCGATGAGGTTCTGGCGGCGAAACTGCAGGACAAGGCGCTGGCGCATTACGCCGCCTGGCTGCGGGATTTGCGGGTGTTTCTGCCGCATCAGCGGGAAGATGTGGTTGAGCAGCTATTCATGGAAAAGGATGTGACCGGGCATTCCGCCTGGGTGCGCCTGTTCGATGAGACCATTGCGGGGTTGCGGGTGGAGGTGAAGGGCGAGGAGCTTACCCTTTCTGCCGCGCTGAACAAGCTGTCGGACTCAGACCGGTCTGTGCGCGAGGCGGCGGCCAAGGCCGTGGCGGGGGCGATGCAGGCGAATGAGAAGCTGTTCGCGCTGATCCTCAATACCATCGCCAAGGACAAGGCGATCGAGGATGAGTGGCACGCTTACCCGCACCCCTGGTCTTACCGCAACCGGGCGAACATGGTTGAGGATGAGGTTGTGGAGGCGCTGACCGGAGCGGTGAAAGCCTCCTATGGCCGGCTCGCTCATCGCTATTACAGCCTGAAAGCCAAATGGCTGGGGCTGGAGAAGCTGGAGCACTGGGACCGTAACGCGCCGTTGCCCGCCGATGCGGATAAATCGATTTCCTGGCCGCAGGCGCGCGACATTGTGCTGAACGCCTATGGCGGCTTCAACCCGGAACTGGCCGAGGCGATCAGGCCGTTTTTCGACAAAAACTGGATCGACGCGGCCTTGCGTCCCGGCAAGGCAGGGGGTGCGTTCTCGCATTCCACCGTGCCCTCGGCGCATCCATATGTGCTGATGAATTTCCACGGCAAAACCCGCGACGTGATGACCCTGGCGCATGAGCTTGGTCATGGTGTGCATCAAACCCTGGCGGCGAAACAAGGCTATCTGCTGGCTGGAACACCGTTAACCTTGGCCGAGACCGCCAGCGTGTTCGGCGAGATGCTGACCTTCCGCTCGCTGCTGGATGCCGAGACCGACCTCGCGCGGCGGCGGATTATGCTGGCGCAGAAGGTGGAGGACATGCTGAACACCGTGGTGCGGCAGATCGCCTTCCATGAGTTCGAGGTGGCGTTCCACACAGAGCGTGCCAAGGGCGAGATACTGCCTGCGCGCATCTGCGAAATCTGGATGGACGTGCAGACCCGCAGCCTCGGCCCGGCCTTCAATTTCACGCCCGATTACCAGGTGTTCTGGGCTTATATCTCGCATTTCTTCCACTCGCCGTTTTATGTGTATGCCTATGCCTTCGGGGATTGCCTGGTGAACGCGCTCTATGCGGTTTATCAGGAGAGCCCGGACAAAACGGGCTTTGCGGCCAAATACCGCGAGATGCTGGAGGCTGGCGGCACCAAGCGGCATAAGGAGCTGCTGGCCCCGTTCGGGCTGGATGCCTCCGATCCTGTCTTCTGGAATAAGGGGCTGGATGTGATCTCGGGCTTTATCGACGAGCTGGAAAAAGCATGAGCGAACGCGACAGCAATTTGTTCGGTGAGATGCGGCGCATGGTCCGTACCTCCGGCGCTGTGGGCGGCATTGCCGCGCGCATCGCCGGAGAGCGGGTTTTTGGTATCAAAACCGACCAGGCCCGCCACGCGGAGGATTTGAAATCGCTGTTAGGTGGACTGAAAGGCCCGATGATGAAGGTGGCGCAGTTTCTCTCCACCGTGCCGGATGCCTTGCCGCCGGAATACGCCAAGCAACTGGCGGAGCTACAATCTAACGCGCCGCCGATGGGCTGGCCGTTTGTGCGAAGGCGCATGAGCGGTGAGATGGGGCCGGATTGGGAAAGCAAGTTCAAAAGCTTCTCCCGCGAGGCCGTGGCCGCCGCCAGCCTGGGGCAGGTTCACCGTGCCACCCTGCCAGATGGGCGAGAGGTGGCGGTGAAGCTGCAATACCCGGATATGCCCAGCGTCATCGAGGCGGATCTGCGCCAGGTGAAGATGGCTATGGCGGTTTATAGGCGCATGGATAGCGCCATTATTCAGGATGATATCTATGTTGAGCTGAGCGAACGCTTCCGAGAGGAGCTGGATTATCTGCGTGAGGCGGCGCAGATGCGGCTCTACCGGCTGATGCTGGCGGACGTGCCGAATGTGAACGTGCCCGAGCCGATCGAGGCTTATACCACCACCCGGATGCTGACGATGACCTGGCTGCAAGGCCAGGGTTTCCGGGACTGGATGGCGGGCAACCCGAGCCAGGAACAGCGCAATGCCTTGGCCACCGCGCTGTTCCGGGCCTGGTACACTCCCTTTTACCGTTACGGCGTGATCCACGGCGACCCGCATCTGGGCAATTACCAAATAAGCGCGACGGGCGGACTGAACCTGCTGGACTATGGCTGCATCCGTATTTTCGCGCCGAAATTCGTCGGCGGCGTGCTGGAGCTATACAACGCCGTGCGCGAGAGTGACGAGGCGAGGGCGCGGCATGCCTACGAGATCTGGGGCTTTAAGGGCATTAACGCCGAGCAGGTTGACGTGCTGAATGAATGGGCGCGCTTTCTTTACCAGCCGCTGATCGAGGACAGGGTGCGGCCGATTCAGGAGGGGCAGGGCACGGAATTCGGCCGAGAGGTGGCGCAGAAGGTTCATGCCGGGTTGCAGCGCACCGGCGGCGTGCGCCCGCCGCGGGAGTTTGTGCTGATGGACCGCTCCGCCATCGGGCTGGGGGCGGTGTTCATGCGCCTTGGTGCGGAGCTGAACTGGTGCAGGCTGTTCCAGGAAACCGTGGAAGGTTTCAGCGAGGCGGGGCTAGCCGCCCGGCAGGCAGAAGCGCTTCAAGTTGCCCGGGTGCCGGAGGCCAAGTAAACCCTCCGGCATGGCAGTTCTTCAACGTGGCTTTTTCCGTTCGGGCTTTTTTGCGCGTGCTTACCGCAAGCTCCTACACTCCATCTATGCCAATGACCTATGGCTGGATTTGCGCCTGCACGCCAAGCGCGAGGCGGTGGACTACATCATTGCCCATATGGGCGAGGCGATGGTGCTAGCCGACCGGGATGAGTTGGCCCGCTTCGCCCTCTCCCGCGCGCCCAAAGAAGGTCTGGTGCTGGAATTTGGCGTTGCCAAGGGCGCCAGCTTGCGTAACCTCGCAGCACAGACGCCGCGCCAGGTGCATGGGTTCGACAGTTTCGGGGGCCTGCCAGAGGCTTGGTCCGGCACCAAGGAG
>JAKBCD010000132.1 GCA_021808205.1 Pseudomonadota bacterium
AAGAAGAGGACTATCACGTGGAAGAACAGGTGCAGGGCCCGGAAGGGCTGGTCGGCGACCAAGCCGTTTCAGAGATCACTAATTCCATAGGCGCGCTGGTGCGCAGCGTCAGCGCCGAGCGTTCGGCAACTGTGGGTCGCGCTGGTGTCACCATCGAGGATATCGTCCGCGAGGAGGTGAAGCCGGTCCTCAAGGCCTGGCTGGACACGCATCTGCCGAGCCTGGTGGAGCGCGTGGTGCGGGCCGAGATCAACCGCGTGATGGACCGCGCCCAGGGCTGAGCCACCGATATTTCATCGATAGCGCGCCCGGCACAGGGCGCGGAGGGTTTTTGTGACGACACTGGACAAGAATTTCGAGCCGGCCTCGGCTGAGGCGCGGCTTTATGCCGGTTGGGAAACCTCCGGCGCCTTCGCGGCACAGCCGCAAAGCAACGCCACCCCCTACACCATCATGATCCCGCCGCCGAACGTAACCGGCAGCCTGCATGTGGGCCATGCGCTCACCATGACCTTGCAGGACATCCTCGTCCGCTACCGGCGGATGCAAGGGCGCGACGTGCTCTGGCAGCCCGGCACGGACCACGCCGGCATCGCCACGCAGATGGTGGTGGAGCGCCTGCTGGATAAGGAAGGCGTTTCCCGAAAACAGCTTGGCCGCGAAACCTTCCTCTCCCGTGTGTGGCAGTGGAAGGCCGAATCCGGCGGCACCATTACCCAGCAGCTCCGCCGCCTCGGCGCCTCGCCGGATTGGGCGCGCGAGCGTTTCACCATGGATGAAGGGCTTTCCGTGGCGGTGCGCGAGGTCTTCGTGCGGCTGTTCGAGGAAGGGCTGATCTACCAGGATAAGCGGCTGGTGAACTGGGACACCGCCTTGCAGACCGCGATCTCGGACCTTGAGGTGGAAAGCTGCGAGACCAAAGGCAATATGTGGCATATCCGCTACTCGGTTGAGGGCGGCGAGGAGATTATTGTCGCTACCACGCGGCCGGAGACGATGCTGGCGGACACCGCCGTCGCCGTTCATCCGGAAAACGAGAAATACAAGCACCTTATCGGCAAGATGGTCATTCTGCCGCTCACCGAACGCAAAATCCCCATCATCGCGGATGACTACGCGGACCCTGAAAAGGGCACCGGGGCGGTGAAGATCACCCCCGCGCATGATTTCAACGATTTCGAGGTCGGCAAGCGCCACAACCTAGCAATGCCCTCGATGCTGGACCGTCAGGGCCGCATCACCCTGGCCGAGCTGGGCGAGATGCCGGAATTTGTGCGCGGGTTGGAGGGGCAGGACCGTTTTGCCGCGCGCAAGCTGATTGCGGCGGAGCTGGAGGCGCGCGAGCAACTGGTCGAGGTGAAACCCCACCAGAACATGGTGCCTTATGGTGACCGCTCCGGCACGGTGATTGAACCGTTCCTCACCACGCAATGGTATTGCAACGCGCAAGTGCTGGCCCAGCCCGCCATTAAGGCCGTTGAGGAAGGCCGCACCAAATTCGTGCCCCAGCAATGGGAAAACACCTTCTTCGCCTGGATGCGCGACATCCAACCCTGGTGCATTTCCCGCCAGCTCTGGTGGGGCCACCGCATTCCGGCCTGGTACGACGAAGCCGGAAACGTCTATGTCGCCCGCACCGAGGCTGAAGCTAAAGCCAAAGCGGGCGGTGCCGTACTCACGCAGGATGAGGATGTGCTGGACACATGGTTCTCCTCCGCCCTCTGGCCTTTTTCTACGCTGGGCTGGCCGGAGCAGACGCTGGAATTGGCCAAATATTACCCCACCGATACGCTGGTAACGGGCTTTGACATCATCTTCTTCTGGGTCGCCCGGATGATGATGATGGGCCTGCATTTCATGGGCGATGTGCCGTTCCGCACCATCTACATCCACGGCCTGGTGAGGGACGAGAAGGGCCAGAAAATGTCCAAATCCAAGGGCAATGTGCTGGACCCGCTGACGCTCATCGACAAATTCGGTGCCGACGCGTTGCGCTATTCTGTGGCGGCTGCCGCGGGGCAGGGGCGGGACGTGAAGCTCGGCGAAAAGATCGTCGAAATCAACCGCGCCTTCATCACCAAGATATGGAACGCAGCACGTTTTCTGGAAATGAACGGGGTAAAGCCGAACCCCGCCTTCAAACCGGAAAACGCGAAGCTGCCGCTCTGCCGCTGGATTCTGTCCCGCGCCAATGAGGCGATAACAACCGCCACCGCAGGGCTGGATGCCTTCCGCCCCAACGACTATGCCGCCGCCTGCTACCGCTTCGCCTGGGGCGATTTCTGCGACTGGTTCATCGAACTCGCCAAACCGGGCTTCACCAGCGAGGCTGACGCGCCCGAAATCCGCGACACCGCCGCCTATGTTCTGGGCGTGTTGCTGCGCCTCATGCACCCGGTTATCCCCTATGTCACGGAAGATTTGTGGGACCATTTCGGCTATGGCGAAGCCTATTCCCTCATCTCCACCCACTGGCCGCAGCCCATCGCGGTAACGGCTGCGGAAGATGCTTCAGCGGAGCTGAATTGGCTCGTCAGCTTGGTTTCAGAAATCCGCACCGTGCGCTCCGAAATGAACGTCCCGCCTTCGCAGAAATCGCCGGTGTTTTTGCAGGACGCCACGACAGAAACGCTTTCCCGCGCGCAACGCTGGTTTGAAGCGATCTCCCGCATGGCGCGCGCTTCGGAAATCGGCCCGCTGACCGGCCCGGTGCCAAAAAACGCCGCGCAGGCGGTGTTGAACGAGGCCACGATCATTCTACCGCTGGAAGGTCTCATCGACCTGGAAGCCGAGAAGAAGCGCCTTGCGACGGCGCTTTCCAAAGCCGAAGGCGAGTTGAAAAAGGTCCAGGCCAAGCTTGGCAATGCCGACTTCACCTCCCGCGCGCCGGAAGCGGTACTTGAAGAACACCGCGAGCGCGAGCAGAGTTTCGCCAATGAGGCACAACGCCTCAGCGCCGCATTAGGAAGGCTTGCATGATCATCCGCCCCGTCCGCCCAGAGGATAAAGCAAGCTGGCTGCCGCTCTGGCAGGGTTATCTTAGCTTCTACAAAGTGGAGAACCTGCCGGATCATGTTACGGAATCGTTGTGGGCGCGTTTCTTCGATGCAGCCGAGCCTGTCCATGCTCTGGTGGCGGAGGAAAACGGCGAATTGCTGGGGTTGGTGCATTACATTTTCCATCGCAACACCTGGATGGTGGAAGATGTCTGCTATCTGGAAGATTTGTTCACCGCCGAAGCCGCACGCGGCAAAGGCGTTGGCCGTGCCTTGATCGAGGCAGTTTATGAGCGTGCGCGCGCCGCGGGAAGCACCCGCGTTTACTGGATGACGCACGAAACCAACACAACCGCCCAGGCGCTATACGACAAGCTAGCGGACAAGCCTGGGTTTATTCAGTATCGTAAGCAAGTTTAATATTGCCCGCACCCTGGCGGTGGTGCATGTTGGCCGCCATGAATAATTTTTCCATTTTGCTGGTGCTAACTCTTGCGGCGGCTTTGGAGTCAGGCGGCGACGCGCTGGCGCGCACGGCCCTACACGCCCATGCCATGCCGGTGCGGATCGGCTTTTTCGGCGCTGCCGCTGTGGTTTTGTTTATCTACGGGGTTACGGTGAATTTGCCGCCCTGGGATTTTGGGCGGCTGCTGGGCGTTTATGTCTCGTTGTTCTTTGTCGTCGCCCAGCTCATCAACCTGTTCGCTTTTGGCATGCGGCCCTCACCTTCCATCCTCGCCGGCGGCGCGCTGATCCTCGCGGGCGGGTTGCTGATGACCTTCTGGAAAGCTTAGAGCCGGATGATTTTAGAGCGAATCACGGCGTGATCCGTTCTAAAATCTGAATCCGCCCCTAAAACTATGAAGGTGAGGGCGATTCTGACTTCAGGCTCGCTCGTAAAGTGAGCGAATCTGAAGTCATCGCGCTAAATTGCTCGCTAAAACGTAAAGTTAGAGCGTTCAGCTAAAAGCAGAACGCTCTAACTCAGCCCTCCAGCCCATAGTGGGAGAGCACGCGGCTCATCCAGCCCAGAATGACATCGTTTTCCGGTAGCAACGGCGTGGAGGACATCAGCCGCCCCCATTGCAGGCCGCCGAAAACGATATGATCCGCCCAGTTTGGCGCCTCGCCGGCGATGAAACCCTGGTTTGAGAGCAGTCGGCGAAGCGGCCTCAACGACGCCTGCAGCGTTTCCAGCGCAGCAGGGCGGTTGGCCTCAATCTCCTCCAGGCTGCACTTGAACATCGCCTCGCGGCTCTGCCTGAAATAAGCCTGATCCTGGGGCGCCAAACGGCGGTAGACATCCACCACCACCACACGGGCGAGCGCTGGATGTAGAATTGTTTCGCTCCATTCCTTCACGAACATGATCAACGCACGCGCAGGCGCTTCGCCAAACAGAGAGTTTTCGGTGTGATAGGTGCGTTCCAGATAATCGGCGATAATCTGGCTGTCTGAAACGATGTTGGCGCCGTCCTGCAGGACCGGAACCTTCTCCTGGCCGGAGGCGGCGATTGCCGCCTTCTCGGTGAAGTGCCAGGGGATGGTCTCGTAATCGATGTTCTTGTGCGCCAACGCCAGTTTCACGCGCCAGCAATACGGCGAAAAGCGCGTACCGTCGGCGGCTGTAAGGTCGTAGAGTTTCCGGCTCATCGTGCGGTCTGGCCGAACAGTATGGCCTTCGCGTCCTGCGATACGGTGGGCGTGCTGTTGATATACTTGGCCAGGGCATAGGCGCGCTGCACGGCGGGGCGGGCAGCCATGCGCTGGAACCAGGCGTGCAGATGCGGAAAATCCTCAAGCTTCTGCTGCTGGCGCTCGTATGGCACAATCCACGGGTAGCTTGCCATATCGGCGACGGAATAATCCCCGGCGATATACGCCTTGCCTTCAAGCTGCTTGTTCAGCACGCCATAGAGCCGGTTGGTCTCCTTCACGTAACGCTCCATCGCATAGGGGATGCGCTCTGGCGCGTATTGCACGAAATGATGGTTCTGCCCGGCCATGGGGCCAAGCCCGCCCATCTGCCAATACAGCCATTGCAGAACATTGAAGCGCGCGCGCGGCTCTTTTGGAAGAAACTTGCCGGTCTTGTCCGCCAGATATTCCAGAATGGCACCCGATTCGAAAACGCCTAGCGGCGCGCCGCCATCTGCCGGCGCCATATCGCGGATGGCGGGGATGCGATTGTTCGGCGCGAAGGCCAGGAAATCCGGGTTGAACTGCTCACCCTTGGAGATGTTGACGGGGAAGATCTTGTACTCAACCCCCGCTTCCTCAAGAAAAATGCTGACCTTATGGCCATTCGGGGTGGTCCAGTAATAAAGCTCGATCATGGGGTGCTCCTTAAGCCAGCGCCTTGGACGCCATTTCGTAGGTGTTACGGCTGAGATGTTCACGCGCCAGGACGCGTTCAAGTTCTCGTTTCATCAATTCCTGCCGGGCGGGATCAAACCGACGCCAATGGCCCAGCGCCGTTACCAGCCGTGCCGCGATCTGCGGGTTGGTTTCATCCAGCCGCAGCACGAAATCCGCCAACAGCTTGTAGCCCCCGCCGGATTTGTCATGGAACTTCGACGGGTTGGCCGTGAAGGCGCTGATGAGCGCGCGCACCCGGTTGGGGTTGCGCAAATCCATGTCCGGATGGGCGGCGAGCGCCTGCACCACCGCCAGGGTGTCCGCCGCGTTGCTGCGCGCCTGCACCGAGAACCATTTATCCAGCACCAATTGCGTGCCGCTCCATTGCTCGTAGAAGCCTTGCAGTGCCGCATCCCGCGTTGGGCCGGGTGTGTCTACCAGATGGGCCAGTGCCGCCAGCTTCTCGGTCATGTTGCCGGCGTGGTGAAACTGCGCGGCGGCCAGGGCCGTGCCCTGGGCGGCAGACAAATACCCCAGCACCGCGTTGCGCAGGGCCCTGGCGCCAATGGCGGGTCCGCAAACATCATCTGGCGCAGCACCGCCAAACGCCTTGTATGCGGCTTGGAACTCAGCGTTCAAGACCTGGCCCAGCGCCTGGCGCGCCGCCTGGCGAACCGCATGAATGGCGTCGGGATCGGCGATCGTCATATCGTCCGCCAGCAATGTTTCCATCGGCAGG
>JAKBCD010000133.1 GCA_021808205.1 Pseudomonadota bacterium
GCGGCGCCTCCACGGTCAGGCTGCCGCCCTCAGGGTGGGGAAAGCTGAGGCGACGGGCATGCAGGTGCAGTTGCTGGGCGAAATGCTCAGAATAAACGCCGCCATACACCTCATCACCCAGAATCGGCGTACCCAGCGCCAGGCAATGCGCACGCAGCTGGTGCATACGCCCCGTTTGCGGCCGCAGCTCCGCCAGGCAGAATTTGCGCCCGGCCTTGTCCAAAATCCGGTAATCCGTGACAGCGGTCTGCGCCTCTTTATCCTTGCGGCTGGAGGGTTCCGCGCGCGAGGTCTGGCCAAGGTCAATCCGCTTCAGCGGCAGGTCTATGCGGCCTTCGAGTACATCCGGCAGCCCGGCCAGCAGCGCCCAATAGGTTTTTTCAACATCGCGCCCCCGGAAGGCAGCGGAAAGCGAGCTTGCCACCCGGCCGGAACGGGCGATGACCAGCAGGCCGGAGGTGTCGCGGTCCAGCCGGTGGACGAGTTTCGGGCGCTCGGGGTGGTCGCCGCGCAGCGCGTCCAGCATGCCATCCACATGCACGGTAATGCCAGAGCCGCCCTGCACCGCCAGCCCGGCGGGCTTGTTCAGCACAATCACCCAGGCATCGCTGTAGAGCACCATGCGTTCCAGCTCTTTGGTGCGGGCTTCGTCCATCTTCACCACATGGCGCTGTTTGGGCGCCTCGGCGGGCGGGGCAATGTCCGGCACGTTCAGCATGTCGCCCGAGTTCAGGCGGGTATTGGCCTCGGCGCGGTTGCCGTTGAGGCGGATTTTGCCGGTGCGCAGCAATTTTTGCAAAACACCTTGCGTTAAGCCGGGCACTTCGCGGCGCAGATAACGGTCCAGCCGCATCTCGGCCCCGGCTTCGGTTACTTGGTATTCGGTCATTGCCTCTCTTCGCGCAATTTCGCCCAATAAGCGAGGCGCTTGACGATTTCCCGCTCGAAGCCACGTTCCACCGGGCGGTAGAAATCCGGCCGGCCCATGCCTTCGGGGAAGTAATTATCGCCGGAAAACCCGTCCTCGGTGTCGTGGTCGTATTGATAGCCTTCGCCGTAGCCTAGGGTTTTCATCAGTTTGGTCGGCGCGTTAAGGATATTCATGGGCGGCATCAGGCTGCCGGTTTCTTTCGCGGCGCGGCTGGCGGCCCCCATGGCCTTGTAAACGGCGTTGGATTTGGGCGCGGTGGCCAGATACACCACCGCCTGAGCGATGCAGACCTCCCCTTCCGGCGAACCGAGACGCTCGTAAGCCTCCCACGCCGCCAGCGCCTGGGGCAGGGCTTGCGGGTCCGCGAGGCCGATATCCTCCGAGGCGAAACGGGTAACGCGGCGGGCGATGTAGCGTGGGTCTTCCCCGCCCGCGAACATGCGGGCCAGCCAGTATAACGCTGCATCGGCATCCGACCCGCGCATGGATTTATGCAAGGCGGAGATGAGGTTGTAATGCTCCTCGCGGTCACGGTCGTATAATGCCGCGCGGCGGGAGAGCAATTGCCCCAGCGCGGTTTCATCCAGCATCGGCTCAGGCGGCAGCGCGAAAAGCTGCTCCGCCATGTTCAAAAGCGCGAGGCCATCGCCATCGGCCATGGCGCGCAGGCTGGCGCGGGCGGTTTGGGTGAGCGGCAGGGTACCACCAGTTTCAGCCTCGGCGCGCGCCAGAAGCTGCTCCATCGCCGCATCGTCCAGCCGGCGCAGCACGAGCACCTGGGCACGCGAAAGCAGCGCGCCGTTCAGCGCGAAGCTCGGGTTTTCCGTGGTGGCGCCGATAAGGGTGACGGTGCCCGCCTCCACCACTGGCAGAAACGCATCCTGCTGGGCGCGGTTGAAACGGTGGATCTCGTCCACGAAGAGCAAAGTGGCTTTGCCCGCCCGGCGCAGGCGGGTGGCGTCTTCAAACACTTTCTTTAAATCCGCTACGCCGGAGAACACCGCCGAGATTTGCTTAAATTGCAGGCCCGCCGCATCGGCCAGCAGGCGCGCGATGGTGGTTTTGCCCACCCCCGGCGGGCCCCAGAGGATGATGGAGGCAAGCGAGCCGCGCCGGAGCATACCAGTCAGGCTGCCATCGGGCCCCAGCAGATGGCCCTGCCCCACCACCTCAGCCAGGGTTTTGGGCCGCAGCCTTTCCGCCAACGGCCGGGCGGTGCCACTTGGCACGGTGGCCATGGGCGGGCCGAACAGATCATCATCCTGCATGACGGATATTTAAGCGCATCCGGCGCCGCCCGCCATCTTCCTTGCCGAATAAGATTGAAGCGGCCAGCCGCCTGCCCTACATTCAGCCCATGGCACAAGAAAACGGCCCAATGCTCGACATGACGCCAGATGGGCGCTTCGTCGAGCCGTCTAAACCGTCGCTGGGGCAGATTCTCCTGCGTCTGGCGGCCTTCGGCCTGGCGCTCTGCGTGGGTGCGGCACTGGTATGGACGGCATTCATCATGATCCCCATCCTGCTCGTGCTGGGCTTTGCGGGGTATTTGTTTGCCCGCGCGCAGCGCAGCGGCTGGCGGGGGTTTTAGCGGCTTCAGCTTTTCAGCGGCGGCGCTTCCTCATCACGGATCATCTGCCGGGCGAGCTTCAGCGCCTCAAACGCGGTTTCTTCGGTGCACAGGCGCAGCAGGGCGCGCCAGCCGCACAGCTCTGCCTCAGCCGCCGCCTGGCACAGCTCGCCAATTAAATCCTGCGCCGCACGCAACGAGGCTGCGCGCGTATCCTCATGGCCGGTGTAGGCTTCCTGCAAGGCGTAATAGGCCCGGCGCACGGGGCTGCTGGCCTCCTCGGGCTGCATGATCTGTTTGCCGAACAGAAACCGCGCATGGTTGTTCAGCTCTAACCGCGTGCGGGTTTTAAACCGGATGACCGCCCCGTTGAGGATCATCGATTCACCCTGCTTAAGCTCCAAAACCAAAGACGACATTCCATCCTGCCAAAACCGGGGGGACACATCTTTGAGTTACCAGCCTGCCTGTTAACAGGCCGTGAAGCCCTCACACGGGGGGCAAAACCGGCGCCAGCCGCCCGCCAAGGCGCAAAGGCGAAATCCGGCGGGCCAGGCCGGTTGTATCATCTGTCTCCACGAACGCCCCGCACAGCGTTGCATCGCCTTCCGCCGGGCTTAGTTTCTCGCCTGGCAGTTTGCGGATAAACCGGTTCAGGGCGGCGGCCTTCTGCATCCCGATGACAGAATCATAATCACCGCACATGCCAAGGTCGGTTACATAGGCGGTTCCGGCCGGGAGAATCTGATGGTCCGCCGTGGGCACATGGGTGTGCGTGCCGGCAACGGCGGTTACCCGGCCGTCGAACGCGTGGCCGAACGCCATTTTCTCCGAACTCGCCTCGGCGTGGATATCGAGCAGGATAGCGTGGGTGGTAACGCCCAGCTTATGGCGGGTGAGCAGCTCATCAACCGCGCGGAAGGGGCAGTCCATCGGGTCCATGAACAGCCGGCCCATGGCCTGCGCCACCAGCACCTTGCGGCCATCTGGCAGGCTGGCCAGGCAAGCCCCGGCGCCAGGCGTGCCGGGCGGGTAATTCAGCGGGCGGATGAGCCGCTTTTCATTGGCGATGTAGGGAATGATCTCCCGCCTGTCCCACGCATGGTTGCCAAGGGTAATCACATCCGCCCCGGCGGCGAAGAGCGCCTCCGCCATATCCGGCCCCAGCCCGAAGCCATGGGAAGCGTTTTCAGCGTTCACCACCACAAACTCGAGTTTTAGGGCGGTGCGAAGCTCGGGGATATGTTTCAGAGCCGCTTCCCGGCCGGAACGGCCGAGCAGGTCACCAAGGAGAAGAATGCGCATGGAGCTCCATACGATGGAACCCGGCGAAGTCAAAAATGCGGCAGCGGTTCCGGCGTGCCATCCCGCAGATGATAGGGTGCCGCGGCAAGGCCCGAGAAGGTTTCGATATCCGTGCCGGTGAGCCAGGCGGGCAAATCCGCTTTGTCCAATGCCGTGAACAATGCGGCGCGGCGCGGCGCGTCCAGATGCACCAGCGGCTCATCCAGCAGCAGGAGCGGCGCCTGCCCCCGCGCGGCGGTGATCATCATGGCGTGGCCGAGCACGATGCCGATGAGCATGGCTTTCTGCTGGCCGGTGGAAGAGAGAGCCGCGGGGCGGCCAGCCGCTGCATCGGTAATCAGCAAATCTGCTTTTTGTGGCCCGTGGCCTGAGGATTTTGCAACTGTATCAGCCTGACGCGAAGCCGCCAACGCGCCCCGCAGCCAGTCCTCCACATCCAATGCCGGTGCCTGTTCCAGCCTCTGCCAGATCGGGCAGATCAACCCCAGCCCCACGCGGGGAAACGGGTCTGCCGCGCCGGATTGAATGGTTGCGTTCAACCGTGCGATGAGGGCGGCCCGCGCCGCCGTGGCCGCCACGGCATGGCGGGCCATGGAATCCTCAAGTGCCGTGGCCCAGGCGGAATCATAAGGTGGCTCGGCCAGCAGCTTGTTGCGCTGGGCCGCCGCGCTTTCAAACGCCGCGATCTCGCGCGCATGGTGCGGCTCCAGTGCCACCACCAGCCGGTCCAGGAATTTGCGGCGGCCGGAGGCGGTGTCGGTAAACAGCCGGTCCATCTGCGGGGTAAGCCACACGGCGGCGAACTGCTCCGCAACCTCGCCCTGGGTGCGTGGCTTCACGCCGTTCAGCCGGAACTCCCGGCGCTCAGGAGCGCCCTCCACCGCGCCGGTGCCAATCTCCAGCCCGTCGTCAAACCGCGCCGCCACTGCCCAGCCCCCTGCCCCGCCCCGGCGGGCCAGCTCGGCAAACCGCGCCCCGCGCAGACCGCGCCCCGGCACCAGCAGCGAGACGGCCTCCAGCAGGTTGGTTTTGCCCGCGCCATTTGGCCCCGCAAACACCAAACGCCGCGCCTGCGGTTCAAAACGCAGGGCGGCGTAAGAGCGGAAATCGGCGAGGGTTAGGCGTTCGAGCGTTGCTTAAACCCGCATCGGCATCAGAACATATACGGCGGAACTATCGTCCTGGTCGCGCACCAGGGTTGGCGCCGCGCCATCGGCGAAGGCGAATTCCACCTTGCCTTTAATCTGGTCCGTCACATCCGAAAGATAACGCGCCTGAAAGCCGATTTCCAAAGGCCCGGACTGGTAATCCACCAAATCGCCGCCCAGCTCCTCGGAGGCGGAGCCCTGCTCGGCGGAGGCTGCGGAGATTACCAGCAGCTCCTTGGCCAGCGAGAGTTTCACCGGGCGATGTTTCTCTGCCGAAATGGCGGAGACACGCCCCACCGCGTCGTTGAAATCCTTCTTGTCCACCCGCAGGATTTTGTCATTCCCGCGGGGGATGACGCGGTCGTAATCGGGGAAGGTGCCGTCGATGAGTTTGCTGGTGAGCTTCATCGTGCCGATGCTGAACTGGATGCGCGTTTCAGACAGCGCCGCCTCCACCTCGCCAGTTACTTCATCCAGCAGCTTGCGCAGCTCGGTTACGGTTTTGCGCGGAATGATGATGCCCGGCATTCCGGCCGCGCCCTCGGGCAGCGGCTCTTCCACACGGGCCAGGCGATGGCCATCTGTCGCCACGGCGCGGATCACCGGGCCATCCTGCCCCTCGGCCGCGTGCAGATAGATGCCGTTCAGGTAATAGCGCGTTTCCTCGGTGGAGATGGCAAAGCGCGTGCGGTCGATCAGCCCGCGCAGCTCCTGTGCGGAGAGCACGAAATGGTGGCTGAGCCTGCCTGCGTCCAGCTTGGGGAATTCCTCCACCGAAAGTGCGACCAGGCTGGTGGCATAGCGCCCGGCGCGCAGGGCCAGCTGTGCATCACCGCCCGGATGGTCCAGCTCGATCACCGCGTTTTCCGGCTGGCGGCGCACGATCTCATAAAGTGTGGCGGCGGGCACGGTGATAGCGCCGTCGCGCAGCGTTTCAGCCACCACCTCCTCAACCAGCGCGATCTCAAGATCCGTCGCGGCGATGGTGAGTCGGCCCTCTTTCACCTGCAACAGCACATTGGCCAGAATGGGAATGGTGTTCCGCTTCTCCACCACGTTCTGCACATGGGCGAGAGACTTCATCAGCGTGGCGCGATCGGCCTTGAACTTCATGGCACCCTTCCAGACA
>JAKBCD010000134.1 GCA_021808205.1 Pseudomonadota bacterium
CCTGCTGTGCCAGCATCGCCGCATGGGCCTGGCTGCCGGCAATATCTTGCCGCCAGAGCTTGGCATCGAAGCTGATCGAGGCATTAATGGCCTGCATCACCTCGGCGGGACCGGCGCCAAACCGCCCGCCCCACTGCAATTGGCTTTTCACCGGAGTTTTGTTTTTGTCCGTCAAACCTAAACGCCCTTTGCTCACCACCCGGCGGTCACTCATCGCCGCTGCCCCTGCCTTAGCCTTGGGCGCGGGCACGGGCAATCGCGCATATGCGCAAACAGAGTTCGATGACCTGCCAGATGCCTCCACCGGCTGGAACGCCTTTGCGCCCGTCATGCCGCCGCCTTTGACGTTTCAGGACGCGGCGGGGAAGACCCTGACGCTCGCCGCTTTCAAGGGCCGTGTGCTGCTGGTGAATCTTTGGGCCACCTGGTGCGGCCCCTGCAAGGAAGAATTGCCCAGCTTCGCCGCCCTGGCGCCGAAATTAAAGCCATTTGGCGGGTTGGTTCTGCCCATCTCTATCGATGTGGATGGAGTATCCGCCGTGCGCCCTTACTTCGAGCTGCAGGGCATCAGGAATTTACCCATCCTGGTCAACCCTTCGGGGGATGATCTGGACATGCTGCAGACCAACGGCATTCCCGTCACGCTGGTGATCGACCCCTCCGGCAAGGCGGTGGCGCGGCTGGATGGTGCCGCGAACTGGAACACCGCACCGGTGGTCGAATTTTTGCGCCATCTGGCCAAAAGCGGCACACCCAACCCGGATGGCTTCACCCAGACCTGAGACATAAAAAGGGGGCTTACCGCCCCCTTTTGCGTATCAGTGCGCGTTTAGAGCGGTTTGCTTTCACGCCGGTTCACGCAAAGCGCTCTAACTCTTTGTTTAAGCGAGCAACTTTATCCGACCAAACCTGTCCGTTTGGTCGGATGTTGCTCTAGTTTGGCACGGCCGTGTTGGCCCCGGCGGCGCGGCGCTGCTGCCAGAGGCCGACGAAGTCGATCGGCCCGAGTAACACCGGCGGGAAACCGCCATCGCGCGTTACGTCCGCCAGGATGTTGCGAGCGAAGGGGAAGAGCAGACGCGGGCACTCCACCAGCAAAACTGGCTCCTGCTGATTTTCCGGAATGCTGTTGAGCGTGAACACGCCGGAATAAGAGAGGTCGGCGATGAACACCACCGGGGGTTTCTCCTGCGTGCCACCGGCGGATTTCGGCGCCTCGGTGGTACCCTCGGCGCGGATCGCCAGCGTGACCTCGAACACGGTCTGGTTTTCCTCTATGCGGCGCACCTGCACGTCCAGATTCAGGTTCACGTGCGGCTGGGTACGCAACTGGGTAAAGATGGCGGGCGCGCCGGGCACCTCGAAAGACAAATCCTTGGTGTACTGGATGTTCAGGATCAGCGGTTGCGGCGTTAGGCCGGCTTGTTCGGACATATCTGGTTCCTCTGTTGAACGCTGGCCACGCCCTAGCATGCTGGCTTCCACATGATAAGAGTGCCGCCATGAGTGCTTCCATCTTCATTGACGGCCAGGCCGGTACCACCGGGCTTGGCATTGCCCAACGCCTTGAGGCGGCGGGCGGTTTCAATCTCGTCACCCTGCCCGAGGCCCACCGCAAGCACCCGCAAGCCCGCGCCGAGGCGATGGGCCGCGCCGATCTCACCGTGCTTTGCCTGCCAGATGATGCCGCGCGCGAGGCTATGACCCTTGCCCCACAAGGGGCGCGCATTCTGGATGCCAGCACCGCCCACCGGGTTGCCGAAGGCTGGGTGTATGGCTTTGCCGAAATGATGCCCGGCCAAGCGGTGCGCATCGGCCAAGCCGCGCGCGTCGCCAATCCCGGCTGTTATGCCACCGGCGCTATCGCGCTGCTGCGCCCGCTTACCGCCCTTGGTCTGCTGACGGCTGAGGTGCCTCTCTGCGTCAACGCCGTCTCAGGCTATTCCGGCGGCGGCAAAGCCATGATCGCGGCGCATGAAGCCTCTGGCGGCCCGGCTTTCGAGCTGTACGCGCTGGGGCTGCAGCACAAGCATCTGCCCGAGATCATGCGCTATGGCGGACTGGCCCGCGCGCCGATCTTCGTGCCCGCCGTCGGGCATTTTGCGCAAGGGATGCTGGTGTGCATTCCGCTGCATCTTGGGCATCTCGCCAAACCGGGCAGCGCGGTGCAACTGGCGGATGCCTATGCGGATTATTACGCGGGGGCGGAGACGATTGGCGTACATCGTGGCATCTGGGGGCAGACTCTGGACCCACAGGCCCTCAATGATAGCGACCGGCTGGAGATATTTGTCGCCGCCAACGAGGCGCAGGGCCAAGCAGTGCTGATCGCGCGGCTGGATAATCTCGGCAAGGGCGCCTCCGGCGCCGCTGTACAGAACATTAAATTGATGCTGGGGATGCAATGATGGGTGAAACGCAGCGACCGGGTGGTCTTCTCTATGCGCTCGGCGATTTGAAGCCGCGGGTCGACCCCACGGCCTGGATTGCGCCGACGGCGGTACTGGTCGGCGATGTGAGGATTGGCCCGCATGCCAATATCTGGTTCAACTGCGTGCTGCGCGGCGATATCAACCCGGTGATTGTGGGCGCTCGCACCAATGTGCAGGACGGAACGGTGGTGCATGTGGACCACGACCAAAACCCCGCCATCATCGGCGACGACGTGACCATCGGCCATGCCGCCATCATCCATGCTTGCCGGCTGGAAAACCATGCCTTCATCGGCATGGGGGCGACGGTGCTGGATGGCGCGGTGGTGGAGGAAGGCGGGTTGCTTGGCGCGCGTGGCCTGCTGGGGCCAGGTAAGCGCATCGGCCGACGGCAGCTATGGGCAGGCTCCCCCGCCCGTTTCGTAAGGGATATGTCTGATGAGGAACGCGCCGGCTGGGGCGTTATTGGCCCGCGCTACGTGGCGCTGACGACCCGCTACCGCGAGAGCTTTCGCCCAATCGATTAATTTTCCTGGAAACTCAGGTGATCCGGTACTAAATCTGGGCCATGACCGATCCGGAATTTGAAGCCGCTCTGGTTGACGCCGCTTTTGCCCTGGGGGCGCAGGCGGGGTGGTTGCACGTGTCCCCGGCGGCGGCCGCGCGCCACGCGGGGTTGGACCTTACCCGCGCGCGAAATCTCTTCGCCTGTAACGGCGTGATCCTGAAAAAATTCGGACGCCAGGCGGATGCAGCTGCCCTGGCCCATGCCGTGGCGGATGGCAGCGTGAGGGACAAGCTGTTTGACAGCCTTCTGCGCCGTTTCGACTATTTGCAGCCCCGTCGCGCCGGGGTGTTGGCGCTCATGCGGGTTTTGCCCTTCTGCCCGCCATTGGCGCTGGCGCTGGCGGAGATGAACCTGGTCTCCATGGGTTGGCTGCTGGAAAATGCGGGGGTGGACGCCACCGGCATTGGTGGCGCGCTGAAGAAGCGCGGCCTACTGGCGATATGGCTTTATGGCCTGCGCGCCTGGGCGCAGGATGAGAGCCCGGACCTCACTGCCACCATGGCGGCGGTGGATAAGGCCCTTGCCAGGGCGGAAGATATGGCTCACCGCCGCTCCCCCTCGTCCTCCCAACCGGCTGACCCAGCGTCCCCCGCGCCGCAGGTATAGGCCTCGCCCTTCCCATAGCCGCCGGCCCATAAACCCGGCCCCTAAACAAGGAGACACGACATGGCCGAGAAAACAGAAAAGACGACCGGCGCGAAGCCCTCCATGCCGGAATTCGACATGCAAAAGTTTTTCGCGGATGTGAAGTTTCCGGCCCTGCCGGATATGGAGGCTGTGCTGGCCGCGCATAAGCGCAACCTCGAAGCGCTGACAGCCGCCAACCGCGCGGCGCTGGAAGGTGCGCAGCTCGTCGCCCGCCGGCATATGGAGATCATGCAGGACACGATGACCGGGCTGAGCGAAACCATGAAGGAGCTTGCCGCCAACCAGACGCCGGCCGGCCAGGCTGCCAAACAGGCTGAACTGCTGAAGAAAGCCTATGAAAGTGCTGTGGCCAATACCAGGGAGCTCGGGGATCTGATCCAGAAATCCAACGCCGAGGCAATAAGCAAGCTGAATGCCCGCTTCTCCGAAGCGATGATCGAGATGAAAGCCTTGCTCGAGAAAAACTAGGCTTTTCCCAGGGTCGCAGCGAGGCCATATTGCGGGGCATGTCCACCGCCACGCTCCGCCCCATGCCGCTCACCTTCATTCCTGAGCGCCAGCCGCCGCGCAAACTGCAAAACCCGCTGCGCGTCGTCTCAGAATACGAACCCAACGGCGACCAGCCCACCGCTATCCGCCAGCTTGTAAGCGGGCTGGAAGCGCAGGAGCGCGACCAGGTGCTGCTGGGTGTGACCGGCTCTGGCAAAACCTTCACCATGGCGAAGATTATTGAGGCTGAGCAGCGCCCGGCCTTGGTGCTGGCACCCAACAAAACCCTCGCCGCCCAGCTTTACGCGGAGATGAAATCCTTCTTCCCTGATAACGCGGTGGAATATTTTGTCTCTTACTACGACTACTATCAGCCGGAAGCCTACGTCCCGCGCTCGGATACCTACATAGAAAAAGACAGCGCGATCAACGAGACCATCGACCGCATGCGCCATGCCGCCACCCAGGCGCTGTTGGAACGCGGGGATGTGATCATCGTCGCTTCCGTCTCCTGCATCTATGGCATCGGCTCGGTCGAGACTTACTCCAAGATGGTGGTGCGGCTGGAAACCGGAGGGCGGATTGAGCGCGACGCCCTGGTGAAGGCGCTGGTGGATTTGCAATACCGCCGCAACGACATGGCCTTTGCCCGCGGCAGCTTTCGTGTGCGCGGCGAAAATGTGGATATTTTTCCCTCCCAATACGAGGACCGCGCCTGGCGGGTTTCATTGTTTGGAGATGAGATCGAGAAGATCCTTGAATTCGATCCCCTTACGGGCGAGCAGAGCGCGGTGCTCAACGATATTTCCGTCTATGCCAATTCCCATTATGTCACGCCACGCCCGACGCTGACGCAGGCGATTTCCCGCATCAAAATCGAACTGAAAGACCGGCTGGCGGAGCTTACCGCCAATGGCAAATTGCTGGAGGCCGAGCGGCTCTTGCAGCGCACCACCTTCGATATCGAGATGATGGAGACCACGGGGTCTTGCAAAGGCATCGAGAATTATTCCCGCTATCTCTCCGGCCGCAACGCGGGTGACCCGCCGCCCACCTTGTTTGAATATTTGCCCGAGAATGCCTTGCTGTTTGTCGATGAAAGCCATGTCACCGTTCCGCAGATTGGCGGCATGTTCAAGGGCGACTTCGCGCGCAAATCCATCCTCGCGGAATACGGCTTCCGGCTGCCAAGCTGTATCGATAACCGGCCGCTGAAATTCGACGAGTGGGAGAGCTTCCGCCCACAAACCTTGTTTGTTTCCGCCACGCCTGGCCCGTGGGAGATGGAGCGCACGCAGGGTGTGTTCGCCGAGCAGGTGATCCGCCCCACCGGGCTTGTCGATCCGGTGACCGAGATCCGTCCGGTCGAGCATCAGGTTGATGATCTGCTTGGTGAAATAAGGAAGGTTACCAAGCTTGGCGGGCGCGTGCTGGTGACCACGCTGACCAAGCGCATGGCCGAAGACCTCACCGAATACCTCACCGAGCAGGGCGTGCGCGTGCGCTACCTGCATTCGGATGTGGACACGCTGGAGCGTATCGAGATCATCCGCGATCTGCGGCTTGGCGCCTATGATGTTCTCATCGGCATCAATCTGCTGCGCGAGGGTCTGGATATTCCCGAATGTATGCTGGTTGCCATTCTGGACGCGGACAAGGAAGGTTTTCTGCGCTCGGTCACCTCGCTTATCCAGACCATCGGCCGCGCTGCCCGCAATGTGGATGGAAGGGTGATCCTGTATGCCGATACCATGACCCGCAGCCTGAAACAGGCCATCGAGGAAACCGAGCGCCGCCGCAACAAGCAGATCGCCTGGAATCAGGCGCATGGCATCACCCCGCAATCCGTGCGCAAGAATATCGGCGAGGTGATCCATTCCGTATTCGAGCAGGATTATGTGACGGTGGCACCCACCAAGAGTGCTGGGCTGGACGAATTTGTCGGC
>JAKBCD010000135.1 GCA_021808205.1 Pseudomonadota bacterium
GCGGGGCGCGCCTGCGCATAGCGCCGCCACCTCTGCCCCGCGCTCCGGGTGGCGCGGCACCAGCAGCGTAACCAGGCCAGGAAACGCCGCCCGCAAAGCCTGATGCGCGGCGAACACATGTACCTCCTCACCAGGGTGGGTGCTGGCTGCCAGCCACACCGGGCCGGTAATAGCTGACTGAAGCGCCACGAGTGCCGCTTCAGCGCAGGGCAAAGGAGACGCGTGGAATTTGAGATTGCCCCATTCCAGCACCTGCTTGGCACCCAGCGCGCGGAAATTCGCGGCATCCCCGGTTGATTGCGCATGAATGGCGGCAAACCCACCCAGCAGGCTTTTGGCCACCCCCGGCACGCGAAGCCAGTTACGGGTGGAAGCCGCCGAGAGCCTTCCATTGACAAGAAACCGGCAGATACCGCGCGCATCACATGCCGCGAGCAGGTTTGGCCAGATCTCGCTTTCCAGAAACACCGCCGCGTCTGGCCGCCAATGGTCCAGAAACCGCGCCACCCAGGCCGGCACGTCCAGCGGTATAAATTGGTGCAGGGCATTTTCCGGCAGCCGCTCCTCTGCCAGCCGTGCGGAAGTTACCGTGCCGGTGGTAAGCAACACCGGCCCCGCCGCCGCCAGCAGATCAATCAATGGCAAGGCCGAAACAGTTTCCCCCACACTTGCGGCGTGCACCCAGGCAAGGCGCCCGGCCGGGCGCGGCAGGGAGGTTATGCCCTCACGCTCTTGCAGCCGTTGCGTAATCTCTTTGCCTCTTACCGCCCGGCGGTTGAGCATGTGCCGCAAGGCGGGCGCGGCAAGGTGCGTGGCCTTGGCATAAACTTTGAGGATCATGGCACCGCCCGCGCGCGCGCATCATCCAGCGCGGCCTCTATCAGCGGTAGTGCCGCGCGCCAGTTCTCCCGCTCCACATGCAAGGGCGCGCCGCATACCAAAATCACCCGACCAAAAGGCAGCGGAATACGCATACCGTCCCAGCTTTTCTTCAAGGTAATAAACCGGCTTGTTGCAGCAGCACAGGGCAGCACCGCCGCCCCGGTAAGCCCCGCCAGCGCCGCCACCCCCGCCGCCGCGCGGCGTGCTGGCCCGCGCGGGCCATCGGGCGTTAACGCCACGTTGGTGCCACTGTTCACCAGCCGCACAAGCTCGTGCAGCCCAGCCGCGCCGCCATTAGAGCTTGACCCAGAGACCAGCCCCACACCAAAGGCGCGGGCAATATTACCGATAAGCTGGCCATCCCGGTGGCGGCTGGCCAGCACCACGGCGGGGCGCTTCATGCCAGCCTTACGTGCCTCGCGCCACAGCACCGGCATGGATGGCAAGGTTTCATGCCAAAATGCCGCGATGACTGGTTCGTCCTGCGCAAGTGTAAGCAGGTGTTCCCGGCCCACCACCTTAAGCCCAAACTGCAGCCGTAGAACCCCGCGCATATACCCCGCCAGAAGCCGGACCAAAAACGCCTGGAAGGCTGGTGATTTCAGGAAGCTGCTCACGCCGCGCCGGTAGCATTAACCGGCAGCGCTTGCCAGCACATCATTGCAGCCGTTTGCGCCACTCCCTGTCGATTGCGGCGTTCAGCTCCGCGCCAAACAGCACCACATAGGCGGAAATATAGAACCACATCATCAGGCCGATCAGTGTGGCCAATGGGTCATAGGTAGCGCTGTAGGCCGCGAATTTACCCACATAGAGCCCAAATGCCCAGGAGGCCCCCAGCCAAACAATTGTGGCAACAGCCGCCCCCGGCGCATAGAAAATACGTCCCTTGCCGGCCGGGCCGAAGCGGTAAAGCAGGCCGAGCGCAACAATAACAAATACCACCATGGTGGCGAAGCTGAGCACCGCCACCAAAAACTTCATGCTTTCCGGCAAACCAAGAAACGCCAGGGCGATTGGCACGAACACCAGAAACCCGATGGCCAGAACCGTGCCCAGCACGGCAAGAAACGTCATGCCGAGCGCCACGGCGTAAAACCGGATGATCCCGCGCGTTTCCTGCGCCTGGTAAGCCAGGGTAAGCGCGTTGATGACCGAGCGCGTGCCGGTAGAGGACGACCACAATGAAATTAAGAGCGAAACCGCAAACGATACGCCAAGGCCCTTGGCCGGCGCGCTCACGATGCTCTGGATCCGCTGGGAAATGAGGCCGTACACATCCGGCGGCATGAAGCTTTGCAGGTAATGCAGTTGCGGCTGCACCGTGTCCGGGTTGAAGACCAGCCCGTAGAGCGAAATGAGCATAGTAATGGCGGGAAACAACGCCAGCGTGGCATAAAAGGCGCAGCCCGCCGCAACCAGGGAGACACGCTGGCTGGCCGTGGCGCGCGCGCCTGACACCACGGCCCTCCTCAACACAGGCCAGTGCTTGGGCTTGAGAATCTCCTTGATCATGGACACACCTTAAAAATCCGGAGCGCGGGAGCAACCACGTCATGGAAGCTTAACATGCCCGCAAGGCCGCGGCTCAGCCTTCCAGCAGAAACGCCTTTATTCGCGCCTGGCTTTCATAATCCATCAGCGCCGGGGCGTGGCCGGCATTCTGCACCACATAGCCTTCTGCGCCTTCATCCTGCATACGGCTATACGTATCTGGCAGCAGCAGGTCGCTCTCAGCACCCCGAATAACGAGGCGCGGCAGGTGAATCATGTCCCATACCGGCCACATATCCACATCCAGCGGCACGGTGGCGCGAATAGGCTCCGCGATTTTAGGGTCGTAATGCATGGCAATGGTTTTACCCTCGCCGGTCGGGTCCATCACTTGCCGGGCAGAGAAGCGGGCCAGATGCGCCCACTGGGCATCCGAAAGCGCGCCAAAGGGCGCGTGCACCTCGCGCAAATGCTGCGTCAGCGCCGCAAGCGAGGCGAAGCGTTCCGGTGCCGCCACCATATAATCGCGGATACGCGCGAGTGCCGCGGCAGGGATATGCGGACCGATATCGTTGAGCACCAGCCGCGTTACCGGCGTGTTCTGGGCGGCGGAGATCATCATGCCGCAGATGCCGCCCAGCGAGGTGCCAACCCACGCCACAGGCTTGTTGATCTGCGCCAGCAGATGCGCAAGCGCCACCACGTAGGTGGCAGGCTGGTAGGAAATGCCGTCCGGCAGCCAGTCGGATTTTCCCCGTCCCGGTAAATCAGGGCAGATAACGTGGAAACGGTCTGACAATGCTTCTGCCAGCGCATCGAAATCCCGGCCGGTGCGGGTCAGCCCATGCACACAAACCACCGCCGGAGCGGCCGGATTGCCGAACTCAACAAAGGCCATTTTGTAGAAGCGCGCGCCAAACAGATAATTGACCGACCCTGCCCGCGCCATTTACCGCTCCTTCTCTCGACCGCCAGAAAATCCTGGCCTATGGCCATAGATGATGCCGCAACGCGCCACAACCAGCCCGGCTGGACGGATAATCACCGCCATGGTGGCGGTGGGCCTTGTGCTCAACCTGGCCACGCTGGCAGCATTGCTCGCCGCCCATGCCCGGCTGAACAGCGATTTCATGGCGTTCTGGTCCTTCCCGCGTTTTATCGCGGCACATTCACCCGGGCAGCTTTACAACGCCACCACGCTGACAGCATTCCAGCAGCAACTCTATCCAGGGTTTCACAGCTTCTATCCCTACCTTTACCCGCCAACGCTGCTGCTGCCGCTATCCTGGCTGAAGCTCCTGCCCTTCGGCCAGGCTGAGCTGGTTTGGACCCTGCTGGGGATAACGACGTTTGCCGTCAGCGTACGCGCCATGTTTCCTGGTAGGCCCTGGGGCGTACTGGCGGGGCTGCTGGCCAGCCCGGCAGCGCTCATCTGCGCCTCCACCGGGGAAACCGCCTTCTTCACCACCGCATTGCTGCTGGCTGGTTTCGCCTGCCTGCCCAGGCGCCCGCTGTTAGCGGGGTTATGGTTCGGGCTGCTGACGTTGAAGCCTCAACTTGGCGTGCTGGTGCCGTTCTTTCTGCTGGCGCGGGGAGAATGGCGGGCAATTCTGTCGGCCTGTGCCACCACCCTGCTGTTGAGTGGGCTTTCCTGCGCGGTTCTGCCGGCCAATTTATGGGCACTGTGGTGGCACACCCTGCCAGCCTATCAGAGCAGCTATTTCAATGCCGTGAAGGTCCTCAACCTTAATATCATCATCACCCCTGCCGCAAACCTGGTGGTGCTTGGCGCAAGCGAGACATTAGCATGGGCTGTTCAGGCCATTTGCGGCATCACCATGGTTGCGCTCACCATCTGGGCCGCACGGCGGGCACCCTACCGGCTGGCGGTGGCCATCACACTTATCGCCAGCTTTCTCGCCCAGCCGCACGCTTATGCGTATGACAGCATCGCCGCCATTGCCGCCTTGGCCCTGGCCATGGAGGCCAAGCCTGGCCCACGTGCGCTGGCGCTGGGCATAGCGGCGTATCTTGCCCCCTGGCTGCTGCTTTCCCCTGCCTCTCATTGGTTTTTATACGCCCCCTTGCTGGCGGCATGTCTGGCAGCCACCTTGGCTCTTGCACTTGCAGCACGAAAAAGCGCAGACTCACAGCATGAGCCAAACCGCCTTTTACCCCCCGCCGCAACCTGACCACGCGCTCTCGCACGGGGTAATCTCCCGCCGCTGCGCCGCGTTTGTTCTCGATATGATCGGAATCGCGCTGTTCTTCTGGGCCATGGCGATCGCCATCGCCATTTTCGGCGTGCTCACGCTGGGGCTCGGCTGGATGGCCTTTCATGTTCTTCCCTGGCTGCCACTGCTTTATTACACGCTGCTGATCGGCGGCACCGGCGCCACGCCCGGCCAGCGCCTTGCCGGGCTTGCCGTGCGGCAGGATGCCATGCTGGAACACCCAACCATTGCCCAGGCTTTTGTGTGGACGCTGCTGCTATGGCTCAGCTTCGTTCTGGCGGGGCTGCCTTTTCTGCTGGCCTTCGTGAATCCACGCCACCGCACCGCGCACGACATGCTCTCCGGCCTCACGCTCGTGCGAACCACGCAATTTCGTTATTGACGCCGGGGCGGCAAATCCCAAACATAGGGCTTAGAATGAGCTTCAAGCCCGCCCGGAGACCGCATTTTTTCTACACCACCTCGCCGCTGCCCTGCCCCTATGTGCCGGGCCGTACGGAGCGCAAGGTGGTTACCGAGCTCGCGGGCGTTTCCGCCGAAACTCTGCACGATCGGCTTTCCCGCGGCGGCTTCAGGCGCAGCCACAATATCGCCTACGCCCCTGTGTGCCCAAACTGCACCGCCTGTGTACCCATTCGCATCCGCGTACGGGACTTCCTGCCCGACCGCACCCAAAAACGCATTGAGCGGCGTAACGCCGACCTGTTGGTACAGGAAATGCCGCCGCGCGCCACCGCGGAGCAATATACGCTGTTCCAAATTTACCAGACAGCGCGGCATGGCGAGGGTGATATGTCCACCATGAGCTTCTACGACTACCGGGCGATGGTGGAGGATACGCCGATCGAAACCTCGATGGTGGAATTTCGCCTGGCCGGCGGGCAGCTCATCGGTGCCTGCCTGACAGACCGGCTGGGAGACGGGGTTTCAGCTGTTTACAGCTTTTTTGATACAGACCTCACGCAACGCTCTCTTGGCACCTATGCCATCATCTGGCTGGTACGCCGGGCCTTGGAGCTGGGGCTGGAGAATGTCTATCTCGGCTACTGGGTTCAGGAGAGCCGCAAGATGGCCTATAAGGCGAAGTTCAGCGCCACCGAAATTTTGCGCGGCGGCCAGTGGCGGCGGCTCGGAGAGCCCGCGGCCCTGCCCGGCCTGGTTTCAGAACCCGCCTGACTAAGGCTGGAAGCCTGCCCTAGGCACCACACATGTAATGTGTGGTTGTAACAGAAAGGTGGACTGACGTGGCAGCTTCCAGAGGCGTCTCCTCCACGCTGCTTCGCGCGGCAGCGTTGCTCTTGCCTGTTGCCGCCATTGCGGGCGGAGCCCGGCTGGCCAGGCGCCACCCGGTGGGCAACCCGCTGGTGCCGGAGCCGCTGCACCCCGTTTCGTTAAAGGAGTATCTCGGCCGCTGGTACGAGGTGGCGCGC
>JAKBCD010000136.1 GCA_021808205.1 Pseudomonadota bacterium
ATGGGGTAAGGCGCGTGTGCACGATATCGGTACCCGGCTTTGGGTGGATGTTGATGACCCCATCGCCTTCGGCAAGGCCGAGGCGCTGCTGGATGAAGGCAGGCTTTAAATGAGCAACGCCGCCTTTGGCGCGGCGGACCCCATCCGCCGGACCTTTGAGATTGAGGACCCGACCAACCTCTATTTCATCCACCCTCTCTCCGCCCGGCTGGTACCGGTGTTCGCCAGATACGGCATTACGCCCAACACCGTGTCGTTCATCGGCATGGGCTGCGGCATTCTGGCTGGTGTAGCCTATCATTTCTATAATCATACCGCCTGCGCCGTGCTCGGCTTCGCGCTTATGCTCGCCTGGCATGTGATGGACGGGGCGGATGGCCAGCTCGCCCGCCTCACCAAGAGCTATTCTGAGCTCGGCAAGGTGCTGGATGGCATTTGCGACTATGTTACCTTCACCGCCGTTTATGTGGGGCTGGCCTTGGCCATGAGCGCCTATTTAGGCGGTTGGGCCTGGGTGCTGGTGGCGTGTTCAGGCGCTGCCCATGCCGTGCAATCCGCCGCTTATGAAATGCAGCGGCAGGATTATAATTTCTGGGGCTGGGGGCGTGCTTCCGCCGCGCTGCCGAAGCTGGACGCAAAGCCCCAAGGCTTTACCGGCTGGCTGCACCATTTTTATGCTCGGTTGCAGCTTTGGGCGGCGGGCGGCGCGGCGCAATTCCATGCCGGATTCGGCGCGTTGCTGGCGGCGAACCCGCAACGCGAGGTTAATTTGCGCGCCGCCTATAGAGAGTCCTTCGCCCCCGTGATCCGCCGCTGGGGCGTGCTCGGCGCCAATTACCGCACGCTGGGGCTGTTCATCGCGGCACTGATCAAGCTGCCGGTGCTGTATTTTGTATTCGAAATACTGGGCTTTGGCGCGGTTCTGTTCGTACTGCTGGAGGCGCAGAAAGCACATTACCGCTCGTTCCTGGCGCAGGTCAGGCATTAGAGCGCGATGACTTCAGGTTCGCTCACTTTGCGAGCGAGGCTGAAGTCTGACTCGCCCTCTATCTCATTGTTTTAGAGGCGGATTCAGATTTTAGAGCGGATCACGTCGTGATTCGATCTAAAATCATCCGGCTCTAAACCCACCAGCGTGACCGCGTTCCAGCAGCCAGCCGCCAAGCGCTAATAACAGTAGAGATGGCGCAAGGGCCGAAAAGGCTGGGTTCACCGCCAGCAGCAGACCAAGATAGCCAGTGATCTGCTGCACCAGCACAAACACCATCCCAAGCAGCGCGCCGACAACAATCTGCCGCCCCGCCCCGCCCGAACGCTGCGGCCCGAATGCGAAGGGCGCTGCGATCATCGCCATGCCAATTATCGAGAGCGGAATCGCCACCATGCTCCAGAAGCTCTGCTCATACACCAGCGCCTGCTGATGCTGCTGCTTGAGCTGCCGTACATAGGCGTAAAGCGCCAAAGGCGGCATGGTCTCCGGCGGAATCGCCAGCAATTGCAGTTGCCGCGTTGAGAGAAAAGGCTTCCAGCTCAGCTCTGCAGGCTTATCCGTCACGGTCAGTCCTCCGGTGACGATATCGCGCGTTACCCCTGTTAGGGTCCAGTTGCCATCTGGCTGTGGGGCGGCGGAGTCCGCCTCGATCAGGCTTCGCAGCGTGCCGGCCGGGCCGAAGTTGAAAATCGTCACGCCATGCAGCTCGGTGCCGGCAAAGCTCTGCACGTTCAGGAACGCGCCGTTTTTTTGGGCCCAGAATCCGCCGTGGGAGAGGCCGGGCAGGGCGTCGCCCAGGGCGGAGGCGCGGTCGCGCTGGGCGGCCTGCTGGGCGGGCGGGATGATGAATTGGGCGAGAAGAAACAGGGCGATGATCACCGGCACGCAAAGCTTGACCACCGCGCCGATGATCCTGGCCTGGGAGATGCCAAAGCTGCGAAAGGCGGTGAGCTCGGAATGCTTGGCAAGGGTGCCCAGCCCCAGCAATGCTGCCAGCAGCATGGAAACAGGGGCGAGCTGCAGCAGCCGGTCGGGTGCGGTGAGCAGCGTATAGCTCAGCGCATCATTCAGGCCGTATCGCCCCTGGCCGACAAGGCTGAGTTGTTGAACAAAGCCGAGCAGGCTGAACAGGGCGGTGAGCCCGGCGGTGATCAGCAGAAAAACCCGGCAGACTGACCAGCCGATATAGCGGTCAAGCAGCATCTTGGCTGCCGGCCGCCCGCCAGTTAAGCGCGGATGCGGCCCGTGCTGGCGGCGGCGCAACGGCGGCGCGCAACGCTTGGCGCAAGGCGGGCGCATACCAGATCAAGACCATGACCAGAGCCAGCATGGCGGGCACCCACCATAACCCCGGAAAGCTGCCGACCTGGCCGTGCTGCACCCAAGTGCGAGCCGCCGTGCAGAGCAGGTAATAGGCTGAATACGCCAAAATGGCCGGGCCGAACCGGGCATAGCGGCCCTGGCGCGGGCGGCCTCGGCTTAAAATTGCGCCCAGCAGCCCCAGCAGCACGGTGGAAAGCCCGGTGGAGAAGCGCCATTGCCGCTCGGCGATATCCCCTGGCTTCCCGGAAGCCATGAGATGCGCGGTGCTCGCCGCCACCGGGCTGTAGCTGGCGCTGCTCGGTGCCTCATCTGGATTCAGGCTCAGCGCTGCCGCCACCAAAGACTTGTCCTGTGCCGGGTGACCTGCATCGAACTGGTACACATGCGCGCCCGAGAGCCGCACGCTGCGCTGCCCATTCGCCCCGGCGATAGCCGGGTCCGCGCTTTGCGCGAAGATAACCTCAACATGCTGGCCACTGCGCTTGGCGATGAACACGTTTTGCGCGGTTGCGTGAGGGCCGCCGCGGTTGCCCAGAAACACCACCTGCGTGCCGTCATGGCTGGCATAGAAGGTGCCCGCCTCCATGGCGTTCACGTTCAGCATCGCGGCGGCACGCCGGGTGATGTCATGCGAGGTGGCATAGGCCCAGGGTCTGGCAAACATGGAAAGGCAGGCGACGCAGACGGCCAGCCCCAGCGCCACCGCCAGCACCGGGCGCAACAATTGCCGTGGCCCCAGCCCCAGCGACAACATGGCGGTGATCTCGCCATCTGCCTGCAACCGGCCAAACGCCACCACCACTGCAATGAACAGCGAGATGGGAATCAGCACATCCAGCGAAATAACCAGTTTCAGCGCCGCGAGTGCGGCGACAGCACCCAATGGCAGCAGGCCGTTCACCGCGTCCGATAATATTCCCGCCATGGTGTATCCCGCAAACAGCAGGAGAAGAATACCCAGAATTACCGCAAAAGGCCTGGTTATCTCACGAGTCAAATAGCTGTCTGTCTTCAAGGCGCCAAACCAAACTCTCTCCGGGGTATCCAGAAAAACCGGCCTGCGCCAGAATAATCCGGCAATGCATGGGCTCCATGGATCCAGAAGGCTCGTGACAATACGTCGCCTGCTCTTTAATAGGGTGACAGATGATTTGTATAGTTTTTATTGCACGAATGTCATGCAGACTTGGTGCATCGATCTGCTTAGGGAGCTTTGCGCCACGCCATGTCTGATCAAGCCCGTGAGATTCGCGAGATAATCTTCTCCACGCTGCGCTGCGCCCTTCCTCAACTACGCCCGCTTTCCGATGAAACCCATATCATCGAGGATTTGGGGCTCGATTCCGTCGCCGTGATGGATTTCGTCATGGAGATCGAAGACAAGCTGGATGTCTCCGTGCCGCTGGATAAAATCGCCGAGGTGGAGACGCTGGGTGATCTTGTCGCCACCGTGCAGCGCCTGAAGCAAGCCGCCTAAGCAGATGGCCCTGTTCGACAAATACGCTCCTGTGGCTGCGCTATACCACCAATTGGAGACAGGTGGGGCCAACCCGTTCAACGTGCAGTTCGAGGAGGTGCTCTCCCCCACCGAGGCGATACTCGCGCGGCGGAAAACCCTGCTGCTCGGCACCAACAACTATTTGGGTCTCACTTACGATCCCGCCGTGATCGAGGCCGCCAACGCCGCCACTTCCGCATCGGGCAGCGGCACCACCGGCTCGCGCATCGCCAATGGCAGTTATAGCGGCCATGCCAAGCTGGAAGCCGCCCTGGCGGATTTCTACGACCGCAAGCAAGGTATGGTGTTCTCCACCGGCTATCAGGCCAATCTGGGCATCATCTCCGCCCTTGCCGGCAAGGGCGACCATCTCCTGCTCGATGCTGATTCTCACGCCTCCATCTATGATGCCTCGCGCCTGGGCTACGCCCAGGTTACGCGTTTCCGTCATAACAGCCCGGATGACCTCGCTACCCGCCTGCGCCGCCTGAAAGACGAACCGGGCGAGAAGATCGTCATCGTAGAGGGCATCTACTCCATGCTGGGAGACTCCGCCCCTTTAAAGGAATTCTCCGCCGTGAAGCGCGAATATGGCGCTTATCTGGTGGTGGACGAAGCCCATTCGCTGGGCGTGCTGGGTGCCACCGGGCGCGGCCTCGCCGAACAGGCCGGAGTTGAGGCTGATTGCGATTTCATAGTCGGCACTTTCTCCAAATCTCTCGCCGGCGTTGGCGGCTTCGCCGTTACCGACATGGAGGGGGCTGAAATCCTGCGCGTCGTCTCCCGGCCATATATGTTCTCCGCCTCGCTGCCGCCGAGTGTCATCGCCGCCACCGAGGCCGCCTTGCACCAGCTTCGCACCCGCCCTGCGCTGCGCCGCCGCCTGAATGAGAACGCGCTGCGGCTCTATCGCGGGTTGGAGGCGCTGGGTTTTGAACTCGGGCCCGAGCCCAGCCCCGTCGTCTCCGCCATCATGCCCTCGCCCGAGGCTGCGTTCGGCTTATGGGCGGCTTTGCTCAAGGCCGGGCTTTACACCAATGTCAGCCTGCCGCCGGCCACGCCGCGGGGCTTGGCGCTGCTGCGCTCCAGCGTCTCTGCCGCGCATAGCCCAGCGCAGATCGACCACGCCATCGCCCTGTTTGCCGAGACGGGGAAGGGGCTTGGGTTGCTGGCGGGCGAGGGCGCTCTGGCAGCGGCGAAATAACGCCCTGCGCCAGGTCGCGATCTTCCGGCACAACCTGTTCAGGCTGTCGGAGCCTTTCATCACACAGCAGGCGCAACGCCTCCAGCGCTATCGTCCGCTTTACCTCGGGCGGCTGCGCTACGGCGCCCCCCCACCAGGGGCCGAGGCGCTAGTGCTGGAAGACCTTGCCCCGCAAATGCGCCTGCTGCCCGCTGGCTGGCACCTGCTTTCCGCCAACCCGCACCCATATCTTTATATGCTGGCGGGGCGGCGGCCAGACCTTATTCACGCGCATTTCGGGGTCGAGGGCGTCTACGCCTTGCCTCTGGCTGCCCGGCTCAACGTGCCGCTCGTCACCACCTTTCACGGTTTCGATGCCACGCTGGCCCCGCTCGGCCTGCTCGCCAACCCCGCCTGGGCGCGTTACGCGCTGGGGCGCGGCAGGCTCGCCCAAAATGGCAGCTTGTTCCTCGCCGCCTCCAACTTTTTGCGCCAAAAGCTCCTGGCGCTAGACTTTCCGCCCGAGCGTGTGGCCGTGCATTATATCGGGGTGGACACCAGCGCCATCGCTCCCCGCACCCCAGCGCAGGAGGAGCCCATCATCCTCCACGTGGCCCGGCTGGAGGAGGTAAAGGGCACCGAATATCTCATCCGCGCCTTCGCCCTCACCGCGCCGCAATTTCCGCTCGCCCGGCTGGTGATTATCGGCGATGGCAAATTGCGTAAAACCCTGATGCGCCTGGCGCGGGATACGGGGTTTGCCGAGCGCATCCTCTTCCTCGGTGCTCGCCCCCACCCAGAAGTTCTGGGCTGGATGCGCCGCGCCGCCATGCTGGTGCTGCCCAGCATAAAAACCAGCTCCGGGCGGGAGGAGGGGCTGGGCATGGTGATGCTGGAAGCCGCTGCCAGCGGCGTGCCCGGCATTGGCTGCCGCGTTGGCGGCATCGCCGAGGGCATTGCGGATGGCGAAACCGGCTTTCTGGTGCCTGAGCGCGACCCCGAGGCACTCTGCGTCGCCATCTCAACGCTGCTGGCCAACCCCAGC
>JAKBCD010000137.1 GCA_021808205.1 Pseudomonadota bacterium
CTGTTTTACAGGGGATAGCTCTATGCCTTTACCCGTTGCTGGGGATGTATCCGCATATGCCGCATATTCTGGCCGGGATCGCGGCGACAGAGGCATTCGTAGGGACGCTCTCAGACACGGCGTTTCTCTCATATTTATCCGGCCTGTGCGCGCCGGAGCATACCGCCACGCAATATGCGCTGTTTTCCTCGCTGGCGCCGATGGCGCTGCACACTGTGGCCGGGGCCAGCGGGTTTGTGGTGGAGCGGACGGGGTATATCCCGTTTTTCGAGATTTGCGCGGCGGCGGCTTTGCCGGGAATTTTGCTGCTGTTGGTGATTTTGCGGTTTTATCCGCCGAAGGAGAGGTCACCCGTTCCAACCGGTTGAGATCTCGCGTTACAACTTATCGGCCATTAAGATCTGAACTCATTGAAAAAGCTTTCGTCTATTGCGTAAGTTTGAACGGGTTTTAAGCCAAGTTCCAAGCGTTCCAGAAGGTCTATTAGTCTTTCGCCGTCGATCAATTCTATCGGCGGAACTCCGTCCCGCGATGCTTCGCGCAGGGCCTCCGCTGTGAACGTGCCTGTGGTGATTATAATGCCCTTGTCGGCGCGCCCGGCCATGGCTCCTCGGAAATTGCGTATATCTGGGGATGAGACTGAATTTGCGTAGCGTTTGCACTGAAACAGAACTTTAAACGAAACGAGAGGGTTCACCTGCAAGGTGCCGTGACCGTCGATGCCGCCATCGTTGCTTTTGCCTGTAACAACAACCTGAGAGAAGCCAGCTTCGCGTAACAGGCGCTGAGAAAGGCGCTCAAAGCCAGCGGGAGGAAGCTGTCGCATGAGTTCAACAAGCTGTGAGCGATAGTCGGGGTGAGCAGAGGGGTGTTCCACGGTCACTTCCAATGCGATAGGTTGGGCATCTCCTTTCTCCGCGTGTTTCTTTTGGTAAGCTCTATCTCCCTTACGGGAAATTTCTTGCGCTTGGGCTAATGAGAGGTGCGTGTGCCGGCCGCGTTCAGACAAGCTCCAGACACCTCGTTTAGACGATTCCAGTAGTCCTTCTTGTACGAGATAGTATCTAGCCCAGGCGACTTGGTTCTCGAACCTTGACTGGCCAGATGGCAGCAGTTCATTTTGAACGTCCTCGGGAATATTGAGGTCTTGGACGATTTTCTGGATGACTTCACGTGGAGAGCCAGAGCCGCCAAGGGCCCGAAGTGCATCTAGAATAGGTCCAAAATAGCGTACGAATCGGGAGCTGGTTTCGCTTTTTTTGGTCATGACACAACCTTTATTTCATCCCCCGGGCGGATTTCACCGGGTTTGGTGATTTCGGCGAAAATGCCCATGTCGATATGACCGAAATTAGTGCGCAACTCTTTCACCGGGTTGGCATCGCGCAAGGCGCTGTCTGGGTTGACCATGGTGGCAGCGCAGCGGTCGATGCGTTCCTGCACCACCATTTCCACCTCGCCGATGGCGAGTTTACGGCCGAGCCAGGAGAATTCCTCCCAGGGTTCGGAACCTTCGATGTAGATGTTGGCGCGGAAGCGGCGCTTGTCCCGCGCGGCGCCCACGGCTTGTTCCAGCGCGGCCAGGGAGGCAAGGCCGATAAGGCTGATAACCTGGGTTTTATGGTCGCAGAAACTATGGTCAGGGAAGAAATGGAATTTTGGGGCCTCGCCCTGCGCGCCGAAGCGGGCTTCATCGCCCAGGAACTTCGTGAAATAGGCGGTGAGCTGGGCCTGGCCATCGGGTGTAAAGGGCGAGGCGGTGAAGTTGGTGTCCGGCCCGGAAACGTGGAGAAGCTGGGCGGCTTCGTCGAATTTTGTTTTGAGGACTGCCGCGGCGGGGTTTTTGGCCAGGCACATGAAGTTCATTTTGGGAATCCAGGTTGGGTTCGTCTCGTCCAATTCAGCATCGCCTTGTTTCAGGGCGAAGGCACGGTCCCATGGGATACATTTGCCTGGGGTGAGTCGGGCTTGGGTGAGTGGCTCGGGCGTTAGCCCCTTCACCGGGTAGCGAAACAGGGATTCGATGTGCATGAATGACCTCAAATATCCACTTGAGCCAAATCATGGCCTTGCCCATATTGGCTTGGCAAGGTTGCGTTGCCTGTTGAGGGGCGTGGCCTGAACGTTGCCTGGGATACAGGGACGAGAAAGGGAGCATAAAATGGATTTTGAGAAATTCACCGAGCGGGCGCGGGGGTTTATTCAGTCGGCGCAGACCATCGCGATGCGTGAATATAACCAGCAGATCACGCCCGAACATTTATTGAAGGCGTTCCTTGATGATGAGGAGGGTGCCGCGAGCGGCTTGATTCGCATGGCGGGGGGTAATGCTGTTGCCGCGAAACAGGCGGTGGACGCCGCCGTGGCGAAGCTGCCGAAGGTCTCCGGCTCTGGTGCGGGGCAGCCGGGTATTACGCCAGATTTGGTGCGGGTGCTGGATGCGGCACAGCAGGCTGCGCAGAAGGCGGGTGACAGCTTCGTGGCGCAGGACCGCGTGCTGGTGGCGCTGGCGGCGAGTGACGGCGCGGCCGGACGGGCTTTGAAGGCGGCGGGTGTATCCGCCCAGGCGCTCGAAAAAGTGATGAATGACGTGCGTAAGGGCCGCAAGGTGGATAGCGCCACGGCCGAGCAGCAATTCGACGCGCTGAAGAAATATGCGCGGGATGTGACGCAGTTGGCGCGGGACCAGAAGTTGGACCCGGTGATTGGGCGCGATGAGGAGATACGCCGCACCATCCAGGTGCTGGCGCGGCGCACGAAGAACAACCCGGTACTGATCGGCGAGCCAGGCGTGGGTAAGACCGCGATTGTAGAAGGGTTGGCTTTGCGCATTGTGAACGGCGATGTGCCGGAGAGCTTGCGCAACAAACGCGTGTTGGCGCTGGATATGGGTGCCTTGGTGGCCGGTGCGAAATTCCGCGGTGAGTTCGAGGAACGGCTGAAGGCGGTCCTGAAGGAGATCGAATCCGCCGAGGGTGAGATCATCCTGTTCATTGACGAGATGCATACGCTGGTGGGGGCGGGCAAGGCGGATGGGGCGATGGATGCCTCCAATCTGCTGAAGCCGGAGCTGGCCCGTGGCGCGCTGCATTGCGTGGGTGCCACGACACTGGATGAATACCGCAAATATGTGGAGAAGGACGCGGCGCTGGCGCGGCGCTTCCAGCCTGTGTTCGTGGATGAGCCGAGTGTCGAGGACAGTATCTCCATCCTGCGCGGGATTAAGGAAAAATACGAGCTACACCATGGCGTGCGGATTACCGACAGCGCGCTGGTGGCGGCGGCGACACTTTCTAACCGCTATATCACCGACCGGTTTTTGCCGGATAAGGCGATCGACCTGATGGACGAGGCAGCGAGCCGGTTGCGGATGCAGGTGGATAGTAAGCCAGAGGCGCTGGACGAGTTGGACCGCCGGCTGGTGCAGCTGAAGATCGAACGCGAGGCGCTGAGGAAGGAGACCGACACGGCGAGCCGAGAACGGTTGGAGAAGTTGGAGTTCGAGCTTGGAGAGCTTGATGAACGCTCTGCCGAAATGACGGCGAAATGGCAGGCCGAGAAGGCGCAGCTTGCCGATGTGCAGAAGGTGAAGGAGCAGCTTGACCAGGCCCGCAATGAGGTGGAGCTGGCGCAGCGCAAAGGCGATCTCGGGAAAGCTTCCGAACTGCTTTATGGGCGGATTCCGGAGTTGGAGAAACAACTGAGCGCCCAGCAGGATGGGCAGATGGTGAACGAGGCGGTTACGGAGGAGGCGATTGCCGCCGTGGTTTCCCGCTGGACCGGTGTGCCAGTGGAGAAGATGCTGGAAGGCGAGCGCGCCAAGCTGCTGCATATGGAGGATAATCTGCGGCAGCGCGTGGTGGGGCAGGAGGCTGCGCTTGTCGCGGTTTCCAACGCCGTGCGCCGTGCGCGGGCCGGATTGCAGGACCCGAACCGGCCGATTGGCAGCTTTTTGTTCCTGGGCCCGACGGGTGTGGGCAAGACCGAGCTGACCAAGGCGCTGGCGGAGTTTTTGTTCGACGATGAGCGGGCGATGGTGCGGATCGACATGAGCGAGTTCATGGAGAAACACGCGGTCTCAAGGCTTATCGGCGCGCCTCCGGGCTATGTCGGCTATGATGAGGGTGGGGTGCTGACCGAAGCGGTGCGGCGCCGACCATACCAGGTTGTGCTGTTCGATGAAGTAGAAAAGGCGCATGAAGATGTGTTCAATGTGCTGCTCCAGGTGCTCGACGATGGCCGCCTGACGGACGGGCAGGGGCGCACGGTGGATTTCAAAAACACTATCATCGTGCTGACCTCCAATCTTGGGTCCGACATTCTGGCGGCGCAGGCCGAGGGCGAGGATGTGCGGATGGCCGAGGCTGGGGTGATGGCTAGGGTGCGCGAGCATTTCCGGCCGGAATTCCTGAACCGGCTGGATGAGATTGTGCTGTTCCGCAGGTTGCAGCGTGCGGATATGGGCACCATCGTGACCATTCAGCTGCGCGGGCTGGAAAAGCTGCTGGCCGACCGGAATATCAGGCTGGATCTTGACCAATCTGCCCAAGACTGGCTGGCGGAGGCTGGGTACGACCCGGTTTATGGCGCGAGGCCGTTGAAGCGGGTGATTCAACGTAACCTGCAGAACCCGTTGGCCGGGCTGATTCTGGAAGGAGCCGTGAAAGACGGGGATACCGTGAAAGTTTCCGGCTCAGAGGCAGGATTGGTAATCGGCGGTCATCTCGCCGAGGCGGCGTAAAGCTTAAACTCCCCAGGTGATGAACCTGGGGAGTGTTCCATGGCCGATAGTGCGTTGCTCGTGATTGATGCGCAGAATGTTTATGCGCTGCCGGATTCGCCGCTTTGTGTGCCGGAATTTGCGAAGTCACTAGGGCGGATCAATGCGCTGATCGAGGGATTTGCGGCGGCGCGGCGGCCAGTGATTTATGTGCGCCATGTGCACCGGGCCGATGGGCGGGATGCCGGGCGGATGTTCGATTTCTCAGGTGCTGCGGAGCCGGTTGGGTTTGTTGAAGGTTCGGCAGAGGCTGCGTACGTGCCGGGGCTGAATATTGTGCCGAATGGGCTGCATATCACCAAGCACCGGTACTCCTGTTTTGAGGGTACAGAGCTGGAGGCGATTTTACGCAGCTTGGGCGTGAGCACCGTGGCGATTTGCGGGTACATGACGAATTTCTGCTGCGAGAGCACGGCGCGTGCGGCGCATGACAAGGATTATTTCGTCGACTTCATTGCCGATGCCACCGGCGCGCCGGATCTGGGGGAAGCGTATCGGCAGGCGGCCATTATCCAGGCGGTTTGCGCCACTTTGGCGGCAGGATTTGCCCGGATTTTGACGGCGGAAGGCTATCTTAAAGCTATGCATTTATCGCATAGCTAATTTCTTTGAATGGAAAATCAAGGGTTTCTGTGGGGGCGGTGCTGAGGAAGTGAGGGTTTGCCTGGGTTTTCCGGGGCAACAGCGATGATGAAGGTGCGTTGACAGTCGAGGTCAGTCAGAGCTAGAAGCCCGTCCACTGGCGGGTGCTGAGGGCTTGATCTTCGGTGTTTGGTTGGTTAGACTGGATGGCCTTGCGGCGATTTGATGATCGCCGTTTTGTTTTTTGGTTTAGATCTTTGACAATTGCATAGGCTGGGAAGGGATACGCTGGTGGCGTTTCTGGTACCTTATTTTGGTCTTTAGGGCTGGGGTTTGGTGCTTCTGGATTGTGGTGACACGGTCTGGGTGATGATTGGGATTGCGGGATTAGTTCTGTTTAGATCTCTGTCGTTTTGGAAGCGTTGTGGTGTATTTCTTTTGAAATTACGTACAGAACGCTTCGAATATCTTAGGCTTTGGCCTGAGAACGACATGTTTGAGCAGGGCTTTCTTCATTTATATTTAGTGCCGGTTAGGTGCTGAGTAGGATGAACTTGAGAGTTTGATCCTGGCTCAGAGCGAACGCTGGCGGCATGCTTAACACATGCAAGTCGCACGGTCAGCAATGGCAGTGGCGGACGGGTGAGTAACACGTAGGAATCTAT
>JAKBCD010000138.1:0-1022 GCA_021808205.1 Pseudomonadota bacterium
TGGCCAGGTCCGGCCCCATTTCAGCGGCCACCAGCATCGCCGGGCTGTCCTTCAGGCGGGAAGATGCGGAAACCCCAGACACCTGTTCCCCCAGCGCGTCCTTCAGCTTGGTGCAGAGATTGGTGATGGCCTCCGGTACATCCGCCGCCGCGAACAAATCGCCCGCCTGGGAGACGGAGACGAGCTTCTTCTCCTTGAAGCTGCCCAGGCGGCTGGGCCAGAACGCGTCGATGGCATCGCCCAGGAGCAGCACCTCAAAGCCCTTCTCCGCGAAGCCTTCCAGCTGCGGCGAGGTTTTGAGGTGCGCGGCATCGCCGGCGAGGTAATAAATGTCCTTCTGCCCCTCGGGCATCCGGGCGATGTAATCCTCCAGCGTGGTGGCTTCCTCCTTGGTGGAGGCAAAGCGCAGCAGGCCAGCAATCTCGGCGGCGTGGCCGGTGTCCTCGTAAATGCCCTCCTTCATCACGGAGCCAAAATTCTCCAGGAAGCTCTTAAATGCTTCAGCATCCTTGGCCTTGGCTTTCAGCTCGGTCAGCACGCGGTTGACCAGCGCCTTGCGGATTTTCTCCAGCACCGGGGTGGATTGCAGAATTTCGCGGCCCACATTCAGCGGCAGATCTTCCGTGTCCACCACGCCGACAACGAAATTCAGCCAGTTGGGCAGCAGCTTCGCGTCATCGGTGATGAACATGCGCTTCACATGCAGCCGTATTTTGCTCTCACGGCTTTCCTCCACGGGCATGAAGGGCTTTTGCGCCGGGATGAACAACAAGGCGTTGAATTCCACCGTGCCTTCCGCGCGCCAGTGGATGGTGGCGAAAGGCTCGCCGAAATCATGGCTCACATGGCGGTAGAAATCCGCGTAGTCTTCGGCCGAAATTTCAGAGCGGCTCTTGCGCCAGAGCGCCTTGCCCTCGGTCACGGCCTCGAACTTGCCGTCCTCTTCGATCTCAACGGGTAAGGTGATATGGTCCGCCCATTTGCGGATGATGGTCTTCAGCCGGATCGGTTCCAGATATTCC
>JAKBCD010000138.1:1032-6024 GCA_021808205.1 Pseudomonadota bacterium
CCTCCGCATCCGGCTTGACGTGCAGGATGACGGTGGTGCCCGGCGCGCCACGCTCGGCGGATTTCAGTGTGTACTCGCCCTGCCCGTCGGAAACCCATTCCCAGGCTTCCGCGGTGCCAACCTTGGCGGAAATAACGTCCACCTTATCGGCCACCATGAAGGCGGAGTAGAACCCCACGCCAAACTGGCCGATGAGGCTGGGGCGTTCCTCGGGCTTGGCCTGGGCAAGCTGGTTGGTAAAGGCGGCGGTGCCCGAGCGGGCGATGGTGCCCAGATTCTCCGCCAGCTCCTCCTTGCTCATGCCAATACCGCTATCCTCGATGCGGATGGTCTTAGCGGTTTTGTCGGCGCTGATGCGGATGGCGGCGTTTTCCGGCAGAGCCAGCGCGCCATCTGACAATGCCAGGAAGCGGCGCTTGTCCGTCGCGTCGGCGGCATTGGCCACCAGCTCGCGCAGAAAAATTTCGCGATCTGAGTAAAGGGAGTGAACCACCAGGTCGAGCAACCGGCCAACCTCGGTGCCAAAACGCCGTGTTTCTTCAGTCATGCAGTCCTCCTGTTTGTTCAACCGGCGCATTTAGCCTGCGGGGGCGAACGGGCCAAGGGGGTGCTGACAGCCGCCGGCCAGGATTGTTATGAAGGCGCTAACAGCAAGGGAATTTCGTATGCCGGCCACCGCCTCTTTTGTCCGTCTGCCCCGGGAAGAGCTGAAGGATATTGCCAAAGCCATCACGGGCGATGACCCGCAGAGCCTGCCGGATTTTCTGGCCGCCAATGGTACCTCGGTGGTGGAGTTTGAGGAGGATGGGGATATTTTCTCCGTGCTGCTGCCGGTGCTGGCGGATGATTACGACATCGACCTGGAAACCAGCGAAAACGCCCTCATCGCGGATCTGGCGGAAGCCACCGACGCGCTGGTGTTGATCCTCACGCAGGAGGATCAGACGAAATATCTGGAACTGCTCGACCCGGAAAATTTTTCCGCCGAGGATCTGGGCGAAGCCCATGCCGATTTCACGGAAGATGAAGAGCCCGGCGCTGGCGAGGCGATGCTGGCGGGCATCGGTGCGCTATATCAGGCGCTCCAGGAGGTGGATGCCGACCATGTGGTGGTGGTTAGCATAGCGTAAGCCGGCGGATGACCCCGGCGCAGGCCGGGGTCCGTGCCGGCATCAATTGCCGAGGTTGAGCTGGTTATGAGAGGTGGCGGCACCGGTCAGCGCGCCGGCCGCGCCGCCAAGCAGCGCCCCCGTGCCCGCCCCGAGCCCCGTGGCGGCGCCGATGATGGCACCGCCGCCAGCACCGATGGCGCCGCCAGTGAGCGCGCGGTGGCCTTGTGAGTAGCCGCAGCCGGCCAGCGCCGTCAGAGAGGCGGTAAGAACCATGGCCGTCGATAGTTTACGCAGCATTTTCAAAAATTCCCTGTTGGAGTTTTGCTGGATATTCAATCTGCCCCCGGGATTTCAAGCCCATGCGCCGTATCTGACGATTCGTTCATGCTCCGGTCAATTACCGGCAAGCTGGGCGTGGGCTTCGGCGGGGCTGTATATCCCCTTGATGAATCAGCCTTCCTGGTAAGCGCCCCTACCATACGGAAAATATGGCGGATGCAGGGCCGGATTGAGGCTTGCCCCAAGGCTGAACGGGCTGTAAGCCCAGCGGCCATCACGGCAAGTTTTAAGGCGAGGCGCCATGTTGGGGCTGCCCGCCGGAAAGGGTTTTGATGTTTTCCAAACTGCTCGGCCTGATGTCGGCTGACATGGCGATTGATCTCGGCACCGCGAACACGCTGGTTTACGTGAAGGGGCGCGGCATTGTGCTGGCGGAACCTTCCGTGGTGGCCATGCAGGATGTGAAGGGCCGCAAGCAGGTGCTGGCCGTGGGAGAGGACGCCAAGCTGATGCTGGGGCGCACGCCGGGCAATATTCAGGCTATCCGGCCGCTGCGCGACGGCGTGATCGCCGATTTCGAGGTGGCGGAGGAGATGATCAAGCACTTCATCCGCAAGGTGCATAACCGCCGCGGCTATGCCTCGCCGCTCATCATCATCTGCGTGCCCTCCGGCTCCACCGCCGTTGAACGCCGCGCCATTCAGGAATCCGCCGAGAGTGCCGGGGCGCGCAAGGTGCTGCTGATCGAGGAGCCGATGGCCGCCGCGATCGGCGCCAATCTGCCCGTCACGGAACCCTCCGGTTCGATGATTGTCGATATCGGCGGCGGCACCACGGAAGTGGCGGTGATCTCGCTGGGCGGTATTGTTTACGCGCGCTCCGTGCGCGTGGGCGGGGACAAGCTGGACGAAGCGATCATCTCCTATATCCGCCGCACCTTTAACCTGCTCATCGGTGAAAGCTCCGCCGAGCGGATTAAAATGGACATCGGCGCCGCCTGGGTGGAAGGCAACACCGACGGCCCCAGCTGCTTCGTGAAGGGGCGCGACCTGATTAACGGCGTGCCGCGCGAAGTGACCGTGACGCAGCGCCAGATTGCTGAAAGCCTGGCCGAGCCGGTGGGGCAGATTGTGGAAGCCATTAAAGTGGCGCTGGAAAACACTCCGCCAGAGCTGGCGGCAGATATTGTGGACAAGGGCATTATGCTCACCGGCGGCGGCGCCCTGCTGCACCGGCTGGATGAGGTGCTGCGCGTTTCCACCGGCCTGCCAGTGATGGTGGCCGAAAACCCGCTGCAATGCGTGGCGCTGGGCACCGGCCGCGCGCTGGAGGAGCGCAACCTGCGCTCCGTCACCTCGGCGATGTATTAGCCCTCGGCGCGCGGTGTTTACCGCGCACCGCCCGGCGGGGTAAGGAGGGGTATGCTCCCGCTTCCCTTCCTGAAGATGCACGGCGCCGGCAATGATTTCGTGGTGCTGGATGGCCGCGCTGCCAAGCTGGCTCTGCCGCCGGAAACCGTGCGCCACATCGCAGACCGCCAGCGCGGTGTGGGCTGCGATCAGCTCATCATCATCGAGCCGGATGAAGCAGGCGCGGATGCCTTCATGCGCATTCTGAATGCCGATGGCTCTGAAAGCGGCGCCTGCGGCAACGCCACGCGCTGTGTGGCGGCGCTGCTGGCGGAAGAAAGCGGCGCGCGGGAGGTTTCCATCCGCACCATCTCCGGTCTGTTAAACGCGGAGATACTTGGCCCCGGCCTGGTTGAGGTGGATATGGGGCCGCCGCATCTGGAATGGGGCGATATCCCGCTTTCCGGCCCGGCTGATACGTTGCATCTGCCGCTCAGCCTCGGCCCGGTCTCAGATCCTGTCGCCTGCTCCATGGGCAACCCGCACGCCACCTTCTTCATTGATGATTTCGCGCATTTGCCGATTGAGAGCCTCGGCCCGATGCTGGAAAAGAACCGCATCTTCCCCGAACGCGCCAATATCGGCTTCGCGCGGGTCGACGGCCCCTCGCGCATCCGCCTGCGGGTGTGGGAGCGCGGGGCGGGGCTGACGCTGGCCTGCGGTTCCGGCGCTTGCGCGGCGTTGGTGAATGCCAGCCGCCGGGGCCTGACCGGCCGCAAGGCGGTGGTGGAGATGGATGGCGGGGAATTGCTCATCACCTGGGCGGAAAACGGCCGCGTGCTGATGCGCGGCCCCGCCGAGACTGCCTTCGCCGGCGAAATTCCAGAGATACTGTAACCCATGGCCACCTCTTTCTTTGGCCGGTTGAAAGCCGGGTTGTCGCGCTCTGCGCAGAAACTCACCGGCGGCATCACCGCTGTGTTCACCAAGCGCAAGCTGGATGATGAGGCGCTGGAGGAGCTGGAGGAGCAGCTGATCGCGGCTGATCTTGGCCCGGCCGTAGCCTCGCGCATCATCAAGGGCTTCCGTTCCACCCGCTTTGGCAAGGAGGTGACGGATGAAGAGGTGCGAGAGACCCTGGCGGCGGAGATCTCCGAAATTCTGGGACCGGTGGCTAAACCGCTGGAGCTGGAGCAGAGCCACAAGCCCTATGTGATTCTGATGGTGGGCGTGAATGGTGCTGGTAAAACCACCACCATCGGCAAGCTGGCCTCTGTGTACCGCGAGCAGGGCCTGACCCCGATGCTGGCGGCGGGCGATACGTTCCGCGCCGCCGCCGTGGAGCAATTGCAGGTTTGGGGGCAACGGGCGGGCTGCGATGTCGTTACGGCACCGGCGAATACCGACCCCGCCTCCCTGGCGCATGACGCGCTGAGCCGGGCGCAGAAAACCAGCGCGGATGTGCTGCTGATCGACACTGCCGGGCGGCTGCACAACAAAACCGCCTTGATGGAGGAGTTGCGGAAAATCATCCGCGTGATCCGCAAGCTGGACCCCACCGCACCGCACGCAACATTGCTGACGCTGGACGCGACCACTGGCCAGAACGCGGTGACGCAGGTAGGTATTTTTAAAGAGATGGTGGATTTGTCAGGCTTGATCGTGACGAAGCTGGACGGCTCGGCGCGCGGCGGCATTGTGGTGGCATTGGCGGAGAAATACGGGCTGCCGATTCACGCTGTCGGTACCGGCGAGCAGATTGCTGACCTTCGTCCCTTCGACGCGACGGAATTCGCAAAGGCGCTGGTGGGCGCGTGATATCGAGAGTAAGTGTCAAAAATATAGCATAAAGTCTACGCCGTACCCGCGTACACCGATATTCCATCCGATCGCACGGCTTCTAAAGCAGAGAAGGTTTGAGCTTTAGCCGGGCAAAGATGAGCAAGACTGTGATCATCTTTGAAGCGCCTGAGCGTCTCAGGCTGCACTCTATTTGATGATTAAAATGCCATTTGCGAATGCGGGAAAATGCCGAAATGCAAAGTGGATATTTGTGTTGAGAGACATAACGGTGAGGCCATTTGATGCCCATAAGCGCGCCAAAGATTTCTGCGATTGCAAGGAAATATGGCCATTGCGGGGGCCGACATACCACCATGAGAGGCCAATTTGATCAAACTCCGCCGGTTGAAGCAGCGTCGACATGATGATCAAACCATCGTCTTCGAGGTATCTTATCATTTCTGCCGCCG
>JAKBCD010000139.1 GCA_021808205.1 Pseudomonadota bacterium
CAGCGGGGTTTTGCCAAGCTTTTCCAGCAACCGGGCATGGCCAGGCTCGGCACTCACATGCGCGGCCAGGCAATGCGCCAGCGCGCCCACGCCCGAAGCCTCCAGCACGGCAGCGGCAGCGGTGCAGATAAACCCATCCAGCAGCACCGGAATCCGGTGCACCCGCGCCGCCAGAATTGCCCCGCAAATCGCCGCCTGCTCGCGCCCGCCAAACGCCGCCAGCACCGCCAGCGGGCTCTGCCGCATTGCCTCATGCCGCGCCAAACCGGCCTCTATCGCTGCAATCTTGCGCGCCATCACCGCCGCATCCGCGCCCGTGCCCGGCCCCGCCCAATCCGTTACCAACCCGCCAAACAAAGCCGTCGCCAGCGCGGCCGCCACGGTGGAATTGCCAATGCCCATCTCGCCCAGCAGCAGAATATCCGCGTTGGGATCCACCGCTTCCGCACCCTTGGCCATGGCCGCCAGCACTTCCGCCTCGCTCATCGCAGCGTTTTCAGTGAAATCCGCCGTCGGGCGGTCCAACTCCATCGCCACCACGGCAAGCGCCGCCCCGCTGGCCCGGCAAAGCTGGTTAATCGCCGCCCCTCCGGCCTTAAAATTCGCCACCATCTGCACCGTAACTTCCTGCGGATACGGGTTCACCCCCTTCGCGCACACGCCATGGTTCCCCGCGAACACCAGCGCCTGGGCGTGGGCGATGCCCGGCCGCGCCGTACCGCGCCAACCAGCCATGAACACCGCCACATCCTCCAACCGGCCCAATGAGCCGGGCGGCTTGGTGAGCTGCCCCTGGCGCGCTTGCGCCGCGGCGGCGGCGGCTTCGTCAAACGCCGGCAGATCCCGCAGCCGGGCGTCAAGTTCCGCGAAAGAGGCAGCAGGGAACAGGGAAGCCTTCATCATCATCCAATCATCATTTCACGCGTAACGGATAGCCAGAGACAACAAGCTGCACCTCATCGGCCAGTGCCGCAATCTCCTGGTTCAGCCGCCCTGCCTCGTCGCGGAACCGCCTGGCCAGCGCGTTTTCCGGCACAATGCCCATGCCCACCTCATTGGTCACGAAAATCACCGGCGAGACCTGCCGCCGTACCACGGCACAAAGCCGCGCGGTCGCCTCCTGCACGTTCACATCCGCAAACATCAAATTAGAAAGCCAGAGCGTGAGGCAATCCACCAGCCTCGGCCCCGCGCCATCGGTCGCTTCCAGGGCCTGCGCCAAGTCCAGCGGCGCTTCCCTCACCTGCCAATCTGGACCTCGCCGGGCGCGATGTGCGGCAATGCGCGCCGCCATCTCATCATCCCCCGCCTCTGCGGTGGCGATGTAATGCGGCACGCCGGGCAAGGCCAGCGCCCTGCCCTCTGCGTAAAGGCTTTTGCCGGAGCGCGCTCCGCCGGTAATGAGTATGACCATGCAACCCCGTTCGGGGCCGCATGAAACACACCCACCCTGTGGTTTACAATATCAGCAGCACCAGAATAACCAGCAGGGCGATGCCCAGGCCGCCGCCATAATAAATACCGCCGGAGCCGACAAACAATCCGCCATGCAGGCCAAAGCCACCGCCCAGCAAAAGCAGAACCAGCAGAATAATCAGTAACAGCCGCATTTAAGTCTCCCGTGTAAAAATGCCTTTGCAGGAGAATTTAGGGGCGAGCGTGCCGTATATCCGCCAGCTTGCCATCTCTTCATGAAACGTTAGAGTTGGATGATTTTAGATCGAATCACGAAGTCATCGCGCTCTATTGGCTGGCGGGAAGGCCGTTGTTCCGGCAAACAGGCCGCGCCATGGCTTTAACGCCCCCCACCCGCCTGCTGCTCATCCGCCACGCGCCATCGTTGGCGGAGGGGCGGCTTGCCGGGCGGCTGGATGTTCCGGCCACACTTCCCCCCGCGCTGACCACCGCCCAAACGCGGCTCGCCAGCTTGGCACCCGCCCCGCGCAACCTGTTCACCAGCCCCGCCTTGCGCTGCCGCCAAACCGCCGCGGCATTGTTTCCCGGCACGGAATACGCGCAAGATTCCCGCCTATGGGAACAGGATTTCGGCGCGTGGGAAGGGCAAAATGTTGCTTCCCTGCCGGATCTCGGCCCTTTGAGCCGGGCAGCCCTCGCCGCCCACCGCCCGCCCAACGGCGAAAGTTTTCTGGAAGTGACGGCCCGCGCCGCGCCCGCTCTGGCGGATATTTCGGCCCAAGGCCCCGCCATTATCATCACCCATGCCGGATTAATCCGCGCGGCAATCGGCCTGGCGCTGGGCGATGTCCCCCAGGGCCTCGCCTTCGAAATCGCGCCCTTCTCCGCCACGCTGCTCAGTGTTTCCGGCGGCGTCTGGTCCATCGGCTTCGTTAATTTGAGCCTGCTGCCATGAACCTTCCCGCCGCCATGCTGCTGGCTTTGGGGCTGGATGCCGCCATCGGCTGGCCAGATTCGCTATACCGCCGCATCGGCCACCCGGTTACCTGGTGCGGGGCGTTGATCACCGACCTGGAAACCCGGCTGAACCAGGGCAACGCATCTCGCCGCCGCCTGGCTGGGCTGGCCACGGCGCTGCTGGTCATTCTGCTCACCGCGGCTCTCGCCGCCCTGCTGCAACGCCATGCTGGGCTGTGGCTCACCGCCATTCTGGCCTGGCCGCTCATCGCCGCGCGCTCCCTGCATCAGCATGTCGCCGCCGTGGCCAAACCGCTGATCGAGGGCAATGTCCCAGAAGCCCGTAGAGCCGTCTCGATGATCGTCGGCCGCGACCCGGAGGCGCTGGACGCCCCCGGCATCGCCCGCGCCGCGCTGGAAAGCCTCGCTGAAAACGCCTCGGACGGCATTATCGCCCCTTTGTTCTGGGGCGCCATTTTCGGCCTGCCCGGCATCGCTGGCTACAAGGCCATCAACACGCTGGATTCGATGATCGGCCACCGCTCACCCCGCTACCTCGCCTTCGGCTGGGCCGCCGCGCGGATTGACGACATCGCCAATCTCATCCCCGCCCGCCTCACCGCCTTGCTCTTTGCTTTGGCGGCGCGGGAGAAAACCGCCGCCCTGCAAACCGCCTGGCGGGATGCAAAACACCACCGCTCCCCCAATGGCGGCTGGCCAGAGGCCGCCATGGCCGGGGCGCTGGGCTTGCGCTTGTCCGGCCCGCGCATTTACGGCAACCAGGCCGCGCACGAACCCTGGATCAACCCTGGCGGGCGCGACCCTGGAGCAGACGATATTTTCAGAGGCCTGGCGCTGTACCGGCGGATGCTGCTTCTGGCCGCCGCGGCGCTGGCCATCGCTTCTTTATTGAGGATGAGATGAAACGAGACCATGGCGGAAATCTGGAGGCGGCGATCCGCCAATATGGCGGCACGCGTGAGGGCTGGATCGACCTTTCCACCGGCATCAACCGCCAGCCGTACCCCGTGCCCGCCATCTCCCCGGAAGCCTGGTCCGCCTTGCCCACTGCCAGCGCCACTGCCAGGCTGATCGAAGCCGCCCGCACTGCCTACCGCACGCAAGCCGCCATTCTGCCTTTGGCCGGGGCGCAGGCGGCCATTCAACTCATCCCGCTGCTATCAAAACCAGGGCGGGCAAAAATCATGTCCCCCACCTATAACGAGCACGCAGCCGCCTTGCGGGCCTTGGGCTGGCAAGTGGAGGAAGCCGCGAGCGCAGAGGCAACCGCCGGGGCGGATCTTGCCGTGGTGGTGAACCCCAACAACCCGGATGGGCGGCGGAGCAGTCGGGAAACGCTGCTGGCGCTGCTGCCCCAGGTGGGCCGGCTGGTGGTGGATGAAAGTTTCGCCGACCCCTACCCCGAACTCTCTTTAGCGCCGGAAGCCGGGCGGGAAGGGCTGGTGGTGCTGCGCTCCTTCGGTAAATTTTACGGGCTGGCGGGTATGCGTCTCGGCTTCGCACTGGGCTGCGAGAATGACATCGCCGCGCTCTCTCAGCTCGCTGGGCCGTGGCCCGTCTGCGGCCCGGCGCTGGAAATTGGTGCCACAGCCCTGGCGGATTCAAGCTGGGCACAAGCCAGCACGGCAAGGCTGATGAGCGAAATGACCCGCATGGATGTGCTCAGCCCCTGGCGCGTGGTGGGCGGTTGTTGCCTGTTCCGGCTTTACAAAACGCCGGATGCCGCCGCCGCTCAACGCCAACTGGCGGAACATCACATCTGGTCCCGCATCTTCCCTTATTCCCCCACCTGGCTTCGCCTGGGCATGCCGGGCAATGCGGCGGAATGGGCAAGGCTGGGCAACGCCCTGGCGGTGGCGTGATGGAATTCACTCCGCAACAGGCCGCGACCCTGGCCGAGATCATGCTCTGGCGGCGGGATGTGCGGCATTTCCTGACCGACCCCGTGCCCGAAGAAATGCTGGAACGGCTGCGCCACGCGATGGACCACGCCCCTTCCGTCGGCAATGCGCGCCCCTGGCGGGTGATAAGGGTGGAAAGCCCTGGCCTTCGCGCCGCCGTGCGGGCTGAGTTCACACGCTGCAACCAGGACGCCGCCGCGACCTATGAAGGCGAGCAGGCGACAGCCTACGCCAAGCTGAAACTGGCGGGGCTGGACGCTGCCCCGGTGCAACTGGCGGTGTTTACCGAGACAGACCCTGAAGCTGGCCACCGGCTTGGCCGCGCCACCATGGAGCTGACGCTGCAACAATCCACCGCCATGGCGATCTTCGCGCTCTGGCTAGCGGCGCGGGCAGAAAATCTGGGCGTAGGCGCGGTTTCAATTCTGGAGCCGAAAGTGGTTGAGCAATTGTTCAACGTGCCCGCCCATTGGGAGTTTTCCGCCTATCTCTGCGTCGGCAAACCCGCCTTCACCGACGATACACCGCTGCTGCACCGTGCCGAATGGCAAAGGAATGAACAGACTGTATGGGAGAAGGGTTAGAGAGCGAACAGCCCGTCCACATCCAAACACGCCTCCAGATGCGCGGCCAGCCCGTCCAAGGCGGCCTCGATCTCGGCACCGTGGGAGCGTGACGCCACGGATGCGCCCAGGCTGGCCAGGAAAGCAGCGCGGAATTTGTCCTCATGGAACAGCCCGTGCAGATAGCTGCCCATCACCAGCCCATCTGCTGAAACCGCGCCATCCGGCCGCGCCCCCACCATGGCGAAAGGGCGGGATGCGTCCGGCCCCTGGCTTTGGCCGAGATGGATTTCATAACCTGAAACAGCAAGCCCGCTGGCCGCGTGCACGGCTTGCACCAGGCCGAGCTGCTTCTGCCGGTCCATACGGGTGGAGATATCCAGCAGCGCCAGCCCTTTCATTGCGCCCGGCGGGCCTTCCAGCCCCTCCGGGTCCGCCACCTCCCGCCCCAGCATCTGATAGCCGCCGCACAAACCCAGAATACGCCCGCCGCGCCGGTAATGGGCCAGCAGATCGATATCCCAGCCCTGTTCGTGCAGAAACGCGAGGTCCCCACGCGTGGATTTGCTGCCCGGAATAATCACCAACGCCGCGTCACCAGGGATGGCCTGGCCCGGTTCCACCAAAACCAGCTCCACGCCCGGTTCGGCGCGCAACGGGTCGAGATCGTCAAAATTCGCGATCCGGGAGAGGGCGAGGCAGGCGATTTTCACGGCTCCTGGCGCAGATGCCACCGGGCGGGCGCGGCGAAGGTCCTGCGCGTCCTCCCCTGGCAGGCGGGCAGCGCCCGCAAACCATGGAGCGACGCCATACCCCCGCCATTTCGTATGGGTTTGGATGAATTCATAACCAGAATCGAACAATCGCGGATCGCCCCGGAATTTATTGACGATGAAGCCCCGCACCAGGGCGGCGTCCGCCGCATCCAGCACTGCCTGGGTGCCGATGATCTGCGCGATCACCCCGCCCCGATCGATATCCCCCACCAGCACCACCGGCACGCGGGCCGCCTGGGCGAAGCCCATATTGGCGATGTCCCCCGCACGGAGATTAACCTCGGCCGGGCTGCCCGCACCCTCCACAATCACGAGGTCATACGCAGCCTTAAGACGGTGGAAGCTCTCCAGCACCGGGGCCATAAGCTGCGGCTTATAA
>JAKBCD010000140.1 GCA_021808205.1 Pseudomonadota bacterium
CCTGTGTCCTCGGTTTATGCCCCGGCGCCGGTGCGCGCCGCGGCTATCGCACCGCCCGCCCCCATGCCGGAGCCGCCCCCGCCGCCCGCACCGCATCCGTCCTTCTCCATCATTCCCGCGGCCATGGCCGACACCACGCGGCCCGCACCGCATATGCCTGTTCAGGCCCGGCCCGCGCCGGATTATGCCCCGGCCTCCCACCATACGGCCGGCTGGGCGATTCAGGTCGGCGCTTATGATACCTCCTCCAACGCCCGGGCGGCGCTGGGCATGGCGGAGCTTTCGGCCGTGCAGATGCTGATCAACGGTCATCCTGTGGTGATGTCGGTGGTGAGCGCGGGGCATGTGAAGTACCGCGCCCGCGTGGTGGGCCTGCCGCATGACGATGCGGTGAACGCCTGCAGCCGGCTTTCCACCGGGCCAACCGGCTGCATGGTGCTGCCGCCGGAAGCACAATCCTGAGCGGCGCTCAGCTGACATCCTCCCCGCCCTGAAGGGCGCGGGTTCCTGGTAGACCGCTCACGCGGTTTTTCTCCGGGTGGTTCCTGCTTCACTGGGCCGTTTAGAACGGTTCCCCTCCACAGGCTTCAACGCGCTGTCCGCGCGCTGTAGGATATTCAACGCGGCATTGCTGTCTGCGTTTGCGGCATGGCCGCAGCCGACACAGGCAAACCGCGCCTGTCCCTGCCGCGAGGCGGCATCGACGAGCCCGCAGGCCGAGCAGGTCTGGCTGGTGTAGGCGGCTGGTACTTCCACCAGCCTGCCACCGCGATCCGCCAGCTTGTAGCCAACCATGGTGCGGAACATCGACCAGCCCTGATCGAGAATGGCGCGGTTCAGCCCGGCCTTCTGCCCGACGCGCCGCTCCGGCGCATCGGCGGTGCCTTTGGCCGATGCCGACATATTTCGCACCTGTAGTGTCTCCACAACGACCAGGCCGTGGTTCTTGGCGATAATCGTGCTGTGCTTGTGGAGGAAGTCCTTGCGGGCGTTTGCAACCCGTCTTTGTATCCGCGCCACGCGCTGAACCGCCTTGCGGCGGTTGGCGCTGCCGCGTTTCTTGCGACTCAGGCTCCGCTGCGCCCGCCGCAGCGCCTTCAAGGCCCGTTTGCCGGGTTGGCTGGCGCGATGGCGGAGCCATCGCTGAGCGCAGCGAAGATTGTCACACCCATGTCGATGCCGACTGCCGGAAGCGCGGACGCAACCGGCTCGTCAACTTCGCGTTCACACTGGACGGCGGCAAACCATTGTCCAGCTCGACGTGAGATGGTGATGTCGGAGATTTCACCCGGCAGCGCCTGCCAGCCGCGCAGTTTCACCCAGCCCAGCTTGGGCAGTTTGATCCGTCCCGATGAAGTGCCGGTGCGCTCAACCCGCAGCGAGACAGGATCGGGGAAGCGGAAACTGTCGTTCACGCCCTTCTTGCGCGGTGTTGGTGCCGCCGCCCGCTTGGCCCACCAGTTCTGATAGGCCCGTTCCAAGTCCCGGAGCGCCTGTTGCAGCGTGTGGACTGGCGCAGCATTCAACCATTCAACCTCGGCCCGTAGCAGCGTGACCTCCCGGCATTGGCTGGCAAAGCTGAATTTCCGACCGGGCCGATACCAATCCCGACGCTGTTCCAAGGCGAGATTATAGATGAACCGGCAAGCGCCCGCGATCTGCGACATCTGAGCAGTTTGCTCATGCGTGGGATAGAGGCGGAAAAGTGCTGCCTTGCGTTCTTTCACCGCACCACTATAAATTGGCCTATGATAGATATCAACGACTATAGACGAGGAAGGAATTGCATTTTTGCACTGCACGTTCATTTGGTCTTTGTGACCAAATACCGGCGACATGTCTTCACGTCCGCCATGCTGGACAATATGCGGGTGATCTTTGCCTCGGTCTGCGAAGACTTCGAGGCGGAACTGATCGAGATGGACGGGGAGGACGACCATGTGCATCTGCTGGTGAATTACCCGCCCAAAGTGGCGGTGTCGTCCCTCGTGAACAGCCTCAAGGGCGTGTCCAGCCGCAGGTTGAGGCAGAACCATCCGGCGCTGGTGAAGCGCTACTGGAAGGGCGTCCTGTGGTCGCCGTCCTACTTCGCCGCTTCCTGTGGCGGTGCGCCGATCAGCATCATCCGCCAGTATATCGAACAACAGAGGACGCCAGATTGATCGCAAGCGAGAGACGAAACGGCTCTCCTTCGGCATCGCCCGGACGCCCCTACCCCGCCCTAACCGCCGGGGCTTGCGGGCTTTAGCGGGTCAGGGTCATGGCGATCACGATCACGATCATGATCGTGGGCTTGGCGCAGGCAGCGCCAGCGAAACGACTGTCCGCCAGCGCCCGTAAGTCAGGAAAAACCTCGAAAATGCTGTCCATCAACCTTGCCTTGTTAATGGATGTATAAACTTCAGCCTTAAAGAGAACAACGCATATGCGCGCTTTCCCGCTCCCGTGCCCTTGAGCTATTCGCCGGGTTTAGGTATGCAGGCCCCCGCGCGGGAGAGATGGCCGAGCGGCTTAAGGCGCACGCTTGGAAAGCGTGTGTGCGTGAAAGCGTACCCAGGGTTCGAATCCCTGTCTCTCCGCCAAAAATAGCCATTAAAGATCTGATTTTACAGAGAAAAAAATCGTTACGGAGTTGAAAACCTACACCTCTACCGGCACCTATTTGGCGGCATCTAGTGAAGTGTTACGGGCTCTAGCGAACGATAAAAGCGAAATCACGTTTTCGTGATCTTGGATAGGGAATGCCCCTTTTTTGGTGACCGCACGCGCCTGGCCGGCTGGCCCGGGTCATGCCCGGCGCCAGGGATGATGGCATGCGGGCGATGTTGGTGGAGGCGCTGGCTGGGGGTGGTTTGAGCAAATGCGCTTTTCACTCGCACGGGCGGGGCAGGTGTCCTATATCGAGGCCATGAGCACAGTTCTGGCGCCCTTAAACGATGAAGTGATCTCGGCCGAGTCCGCGGGGATGCGGTTTGGTGAGGTTTTGTACCATGCGGCCCATGACAAGGCGCGGGTGGTGCTCACTCATGACGGAAAGCCGGTTGCCGCTATTGTGCCGATAGAGGACTATGAGGCCCTCGAGGCGATTGAGGATGCTCATGACGCCCAGTTGGGCGGCGCTGCGATTGCGGCCTGGGAAGCTGCCGGCCGTCCGCGCGGCGTTCCCTTGGCCGAAGTTGCCGCCGAGCTGGGCATTGATCTGAACGCGGCCTGAACTTGTCCTGGCAGATAGAGATTGCGCCCGCCGCGCGGCGCGATCTGCGAGGCTTGGATCGGCCCGTTCAAGAGCGCATCTTGAAAGCTTTGGCCGGTCTCGGAAGCGATCCGCGATCAGCCGTGAACGTAAAAGCCTTGCAAGGCCAGCCCGGTTATAGGTTGCGGGTGGGTGACTGGCGGGTGATTTACACCTTGAACGATGACGTGTTGACGGTGCTGGTGATCTGCATAGCACACCGCCGCGAGGCGTATCGGTAATGCTGGCAGAGTGAGGCGGCGGCCAGGCGTGCGCCAGGATCAAAACCGGATCAAATAATGCGGCCGCTTTTTTGCACGATAGACAAGTACAAAACAGGAACTATAACAGAAAATAGCAACTCGGCGGGGTGATTGGTAATTCACGGCGCGCCCCTCCGCTGTTACGCCATTGCCACGTTGGGAGATACGCTGACATGCGAGAACCGCAGCCCCGGGATTTCCTGACCACCGAAGAGCTGTCGAGCCGGCCGTGTTATCCAAGCTCAAAAACGCTGCATGAATGGCGAAGTTGCGGCAAAGGGCCGCCGTTCATACGGCAGGGGGCCGAGTATTCTATCGGCTCAAGGATGTGATCGCCTGGGAAGAGGCCAGCATAGTCTATCCGAAACGTGCTGCGCTGGGTTGACGGGTGAATGCCGCCACAGGCGGTTTCAAGCGGGCGGCAGGCGGGTCAACATTTCGTGGCGTCGGCAGTCGCGCGCTCTGGAATACAGCAGTGTGTGACCTCGTGCGCGGCAGGAACCCGGCAAAAGTTGGCGGGTCCTTACCCGGGTGCCACCCGTCACGGGTAACGCGCGACCCCGTTAACCCGCCAGCGGGAGGTTTTTTTATGGCCCCCGGGGCGGCAGGTCTCCGCGTTAGGTAGATATTTGATTTTGTTAGAGATTTTGCGTTTGATTTTGACAATCTCAGCCTGAAATGTGCGGATTTATCAAACAACCAGCGCGCCAGCCGCGCGGCGGCGTAGCCGGAATGGTGGGGACTGTTAGCGCGAGGCGCGCGCCAGGCCGCGGGCGAGGCGGGGTAAGTCTTGCGCAAAATTACAGCGAGGCCCCACCGGCCACGCCTGGCGCGCGGCGGCGAAATAGCGGCGAGGAAGCCCTAAGGTTTTTCGGAGAGCGTCCCCAGCTCGCGGCGGCTCAGCATCGCTTGCTGGGCGGCGGTGAAGAAGTTGACCGCGAAGCGCTGTTTGACGGTCTCCAGCGTGATCGGGCCAAGATTGAGCCGGGGATTGACCTCGGCGCTCGGCGTGAGGAGATACATCACCTTGAGCACGCCCGCCGCGCGCAACATCAGGTAGGTCCTGCCGTTTGAGACCAGCCGGAAGGCAGCGCCGCCAGTCCCTTTCATCGTGACCTCCTTGCCACTCTTCTTGCTGATCGTGTACTGGGCTTTGCCGAGGTTGCCGGGGAGCAGCGCGCTCGGGATAATGTCGGAGTCGCTCGGCCGCGCGCCGGAAAGAGGGATGGCGAGGTTGCGCCCGCCGTCCATGGGGATTTTCTGGCCGCCGTATTCCTGGCGCCCCATGAAGGGGTCGATGCTGTAAACCATCGCCACCAGGTTGTCCTTACGCGCCGGCACCACCCGGATGCCTTTCACGATCCAGTCTCGCCGCAGGATAAATTCGCTGGGCATACGCGCCTGCACAGCCTTCTGCGCGTCCTGCGCCGTCATGGTGAGGGCGCGGGCCACCGTGTAGGGCAGCTGGGTGTCGTCGAAGGCGGTGAGCATGTTGCGCAGCTTCGCCACGTCGCTCTGAACGCCAATGCGGATCAGGTGGCGGCCTTTTTTGATTTTGGTGACGCGGGTTTTGCATCCTCGGGGCGCGCGGCGGGGTCGTCCTGCTCAGCCAGGTCGGCCAGCTCGGTGAGCGCCTGGCGCAGCTCCTTGCTCAAAATGCCATGCACCTTCTCTCGGTCCGCCTCGCCCGCCAGCACAGCGGCGATCCGGTCAGGGATGTTCAGAATCCGGTCGCGGATCGTGCGATGGAAGGCGAACACGGCCTTATCGTTGTCCGCCTTGCACACCAGCGCGCCAATCTCGATCTGGTACTCGATCTCGGCCATCAAAGCTTTGAAGTGCTTTTCTTTTGCAAGGCTCTTGTTGTACGGCCCGATTTTGTCAGGGTCATCTTGTTGCGTTGCGCCAGGCGCCGGGGTTGTCCCGTTTTGGGGCGGCATTTGAGGCGCTGCAGCGGGTGCCGCGTCAAGCTCAGGGCCGCCGTGGGTCACAGGCTCGCCTTTTTTGCGAGTGCCACCATGCGCCGGGTGGGTTTGCTGCTCCCACTCTATGTCCGCTGCCGCCGCGTCGATCAACCATTCGCCGGCCTCGGTGCGCTCGCCCGTGATCCGGCCAGCGGCCAGAGCTTTGCGCACGGTTTTGGCGTCGCATCCCCGGTGTCGCGCATATGCGCGCGCGGTCAGTTTGGCCGGTTTTGAGGTTGGCATGGCACGGTTTCCTTAATTTCGCCGGTATGGCCCGCGGCGTTCATGATCGCACCCAGCATAACCAGGCGCAGCAATTTTCCGGCATCCGAAGGGTCGCTGGCGCACGCCTGGCCGCCACAGTCCGCCAGCAACAGGCGGACCGTTGCGCCGAAACATAGGGCCAAAGCGGCGTCAACGGCGTCAGCCTCGGCCTCTGAAGTGTGCGCTGGGAGGGCCGCCTTGACGTGGCTGGATGCTTGCCGGAACCCCTCGAAAACCAGCGCTACAAACTGCGGCAAAATGCTGCCCCCAGCTTCGAGAACCTCGGC
>JAKBCD010000141.1 GCA_021808205.1 Pseudomonadota bacterium
ACGCTGCTTGCCATTATGCGCGTCCTGCATGCGCAGCTGGGGGAGGATAAATACCGCCCGGCCCCGCTGCTGGTGAAATATGTGAATGCCGGGTGGCTGGGGCGTAAATCCGGCCGCGGCTTTTACGATTACAGCGTGACCCCGCCGAAACCGGCGCGATAAAAAACATCATTTTCCAGGCGGCCTTTTGGGACGCCTTTTTATTCCATCACCGCGCTATGGTCTTTGGGCATAGGGGCCGGGCGGGCGGGGCGGCGCATCAGCAACAGGCAGGCCGCCGCTGGAATCGTGGCCAGGAACATGAGTTTATAATCGTCCATATAGGCAATAATCTGCGCCTGAGTCGTGACCAGCGCATCAAGTTGCGCGGCGCCGCTTTTCGTGGCCGGGTTCCAGTATCGACCGACCGCGCCGCCCACCTGCAAGGCGCGGGAGAAGGGCGTGAGATGCGACATCAGATCGGCGTGCATATAGATGGTCATGCGGTCCAGCAGCGCCGAAGTAACGGAGATGCCGATGGCGCTGCCGACATTGCGCAGCAGGCTGAGCAGCGCCGTGCCCTGGGTGCGCATGGCGGGCGCCAGCGTGTAAAAGGCCACCACCTGCAAGGGCACGAACACGAAGCCAAGCCCTGCCCCCTGGGTAACAATGGTGGTGATCATGTAACGCTCGCTGGTGGCAGGGGTCCAACCATCCTGCATAGAGAGTGACAGTCCGAGCAGGATATAGCCGAACAGCATCAGCAGCCTGGGATCTACGCGGTTGGTCAGCCTACCCGCCACCAGCATGGCAAACATGGTGCCAAAGCCGCGCGGCGCCATGACCAGCCCTGCCGCGGCCACCGGATAATTGCTTAGATTTTCTAGAAATGGCGCCAGCAGCGCGGAAGAGGCAAGCAACACCATGCCGACCATGAACATGGTGAACAGCCCGGCGGCAAAGTTACGGTCGGCGAAAATCTCGCGCGGGATGAAGGGCCGAGGTGCTGTGAACATGTGGACGATGAACAGATAAAAGCCGAGCCCGGCCAAGATGAAGGCGGCGATGATGACGTTGGAATTCAACCAATCCAATTGCTCGCCCCTATCCAGCGCCAGTTGCAGCGCCGAGAGGCCAAGCGAGAGCACGCCAAAGCCCAGCCAGTCGAACCCGCCTGTGGCGCGGGACTGGCGCGCGGGCATCAGCAAAGCCAGGCCCAGCACCGCGGCGATACCAAAGGGCAGGTTGACGAAAAACACATAGCGCCAGTTGAAATCGGCGGTGAGGTAGCCGCCCAATGTTGGTCCCAGAATGGGCCCCACCATCACCCCCATGCCCCAGATGGACATGGCGACACCGCGCTGCTCGGCGGGGTAGATATCCAGCATGGTGGATTGGGAGAGCGGCACCAACGCCGCGCCGAACGCGCCTTGCAGCAGCCGGTAGAGAACCATCTCCACCAAGCTCTGGGCAATGCCACATAGCATGGAGGTAACCGTGAACCCGACCAGACAGGCGATGAACAGCTCCTTGGTGCCAAACCGCGCCGCCAGCCAGCCGACAGGTGCGGTCATGATCGCGGCCATCACCACATAGGAGGTGAGCACCCAGGTGATCTGGTCGTAGGAGGCTGAAAGCGAGCCTTGCATGTAAGGCAGCGCCACATTGGCGATGGTGGAATCTAGCGCTTGCATCAGCGTCGCGATCATCAGGCAAACCGTGATGATCGCACGATTCTTGACCTGCAGCGGCGCGGCCTCGGCCATCAGAACAGGTCCGAAAGATGCCGGTGGTGATGCGTGTCGATGGAAACTTCCGTGCTCATCCCGGCGCGCAGCTTCAGGCCTTTTGGCCCGGAGAGAATCTTGATGCGCACGGGGATGCGCTGCACCACCTTCACCCAGTTGCCAGACGCATTCTGGGCTGGCAGTACCGAGAATTGTGACCCCGAGACCGGGGCGATGCTCTCCACCACGCCCTTCCATTGCTGGCCGGGATAGGAATCCACGCTGATGGCCACGCTCTGGCCGGGGCGCACCCAGGTCATCTGGTCCTCTTTTGGTTGCGCGGTGATGTAGACGTCGCTGTCTGACACGATACCGAAGGCGGCGGTGCCGGCAGGGAGCATCATGCCAGGCTGAAGCTGCTCGACATCCGTAACGGTGCCGGAAAAGGGAGCGCGCACCACGCTATGCTGCTGGTTCAGCAGCGCCTGGTTGAGATTGGCCAGGGCATTCATATATTCTGGTGTGTCCTTTGGGGCGATGTCGGGATTGCCGTTGAGCTTCACCAATTGCTGACCGGCCTCTGCCTGCAGCTGCACCAGTTTCGCTTGATCGCCCTGCAAGGTGAAGCGCGTATCGTCGTATTGCGCGCGGGTGGCGCCGCCATTGCCAAGCACGGCGGCGTAACGGGCCAGATCCGCCTGGTCTTTCTTCACCAGCGCCTGTTGTGCGGCGATACCGGCCTGCGCCATCTGGTAGCCGCGCTTGGCGGCGTTGATATCTTGCACCGCCTGGGCAAGCTGGGCACGGGCGGAACTCACCGCGATGGCAAAACTGCCTTGGCCGAGCGCAAAAAGCGGCTGCCCGGCAATAACATGCTGATTATCCTGAACGTAGATCTGGCCGACCAACCCGGTGACATCGGTGGAGAGTGACATTTTTGCCGCGTCGACATAGGAATCGTCGGTGGAGATATAGCGCCCGCCAAACAGCCAGAACAACAGAGAGGCCAGCGCCACCAGCAGCACCCCGCCCCCCATGAGCAACGGCCGCAACAGTGATTTGCCCCGCCCTGATGCCGCCTTGGTCGCCGCGCGCTGCTGCACCTGCTCCAATACCAGAGCATTGCGTTGAGACATCAGGCACTCTCCTCGTTGTCTGTTTCGCAAACCGCGCGCGGTTGCGCAGACGAACCGCGCAACAGATTGACTTTCATAAACTTGAGCGCCCGCATTACCACGTCCCGGTCCGGCTCAGATAATCCAGCCGTGATGAGGTCAGTGATCTCCTGGCGCTGGCGGTCTATAACCGCCAAATAGGGCGCGGCCTCCGGGCGGGGATGCAGACGCCAAATGCGCCTGTCTTGTGCATCCGCGCGGCGTTCTATCAGCCCGGCCTTCTCCAACCGGTCAACCAGCCTGGCTGCGGTCATCGGCTCCACCTCCAGCAAATCCGCCAGCTCTTTCTGGATCAGGCCGGGATTGTACCAGACCTGCTTGAGAATGCCCCATTGCGCGCGCGTCATCCCGTGCTGGCGGGCGCGGCGGTCGGCCTCCACACGGGTCAGCCGCGCCACCACCATCAGCAGAATCAAAAAATCACGTTCGAAATCCACATCCATAACAGGAGGGATAGTAACGCAGCTTATAAATTTTTGCGTTGCAGCTTTCGCCTAGCCGGTCAGCGCCGCATGCAACACTGGCACGAGGCCGGTGATGGCGATCTGCACGCCGATGCCAAGCAGCAGAAAGGCGGCAATGCGGGAAACCACCACCTGCCCGGAATGCCCCAGCACCCTGATCATGCGCTCCGAGGCGCTGTAGCAAGTCCAGACGAGTGCGGCATTGGCCAGCACGGCCAGCCCGTCCGCGGCATAGAAAATCCAGGCGGCGGAGATATTATCCGGCCGGCCGGTGGCAAGCGAGATGGTGACGGCGATGGTGCCTGGCCCGGTGGTGAACGGCAGCGTGAGCGGGAAGAAGGCATAGCCCGCCAGATCTTCCTCGGAGGCGGCGTTCACCGGCTCAGCGTCCTTCTGCTTTCGTTTGGTGGTGTTGTCCGGCGCGTTCAGCATCTCGTAGGCCCGCACGGAAACCACGAGCCCACCCGCGATGCGCAAAGCGTTCATCGAAATGCCGAAGAAGTTCAAGATGTACGTGCCCGCCAGCAGCGCGGACATCATTACCAGGAAGGAGTAGAGCGCCACCCGCCGGGCCAAAGCCTGCCGCTGTGTCGTGCCCTGCTCGCTCGTCACCTCGTGAAAGATGATGGCGCCGCCGAGCGGGTTGATGATGGAGAACAGCGCCGGGAAAGAGAGAAGAAAGGCTGAGAGGGCTTGTTCCATCGGTTATAGCCCCGCCATTTCACGGAATTTCTGCTCGGTAAGAATCGTCACACCCAGCTCCACTGCCTTTTTGACCTTGGAGCCTGCATCCTCACCCACCACCACGTAATCGGTTTTTTTGGAGACGGATTCAGTCACCTTCGCCCCCAATGCCTCGGCGCGGGCTTTTGCCTCTGGCCTTGCCATGGTGAGCGTGCCGGTGAACACCATCACCTTGCCCGCCAGCGGCGAATCGATGCCGACGGCGACTTGTTCATCCTGCACTTGCACCGCCGCCTCCAGCCGCGCCAGCGTGGTGAGATTATGCTCTTCCGCGAAAAAGGCCAGCAAATCCTCAGCAATGGCCGGGCCGATGCCGGAGATGGAGCCAAGCTCCAGCCGGGCATCGGAGCCGATGATCTGTGCCGCCAGCATCGCCTGTTTCCAATGCGCGTAGGAGCCATAATGCCGGGCGAGCAGCTTGGCGTTATTCTCGCCAATGCGCCTTATGCCGAGCGCGAAGATGAACCGCGCCAGCCCAATCTCCCGCCTGGCCGCGATGGCCACAGAGAGCTTGGCCGCTGACACCTCACCCCAACCCTCGCGCTTGGCGATCTGCGCCTCATGCGCCGGCAGCGCGAAAATATCCGGTGCTCCACGCAAAAGCCCGGCCTCGTGAAATTCCCGCACGGTTTTTTCGCCCATGCCCTCAATGTCGAACGCGCTGCGCGAACAGAAATGGATCAGCCGCTCCACCACCTGCGCCGGGCAGGTAAGTCCGCCGGTGCAGCGGCGCACCACATCGTCATCCACCCGCACGGCAAGCGCGCCGCAGACCGGGCAGTGATCAGGAAATATGAAGGGCTGGCCTTCGCCTTTTTTAAGCACGCCGAGGATTTGCGGAATCACATCGCCCGCGCGTTGGAGTTCCACAATGTCGCCAACCTGCACGCCTTTGCGGGCAATCTCATCCTCGTTATGCAGCGTGGCGTAAGTGACCAGCACGCCGCCCACATTCACCGGCTTGAGGCGCGCGCGGGGTGTGAGCGCGCCGGTTCGGCCCACCTGAATTTCTATATCCTCCAGCATGGTGCTCGCTTTTTCAGCCGGGAATTTCCACGCCACCGCCCAACGCGGCGCGCGCCCCACAAAGCCAAGACGATTCTGCAAGGCAAGATCGTTAACTTTGTAAACCACGCCGTCGATATCATATGGCAGTTCTGCACGCTGCACCCCCATCCCGGCCTGGAAGGCTTCCGCGCCGCCTCCCTTCACGAGGCGGGAAAGCGGGTTCACCGCAAACCCCCAGCGTCGCAAAGTATCCAGGTAATCCCAATGGGTTTGCGCCACGGAGACGGAGGTTTCGCCCTGCGCGTAGGCAAACAGCGAGAGCTTGCGCTGGGCGGTGATGGAGGGATCAAGCTGGCGCAAGCTGCCCGCCGCCGCATTGCGCGGATTGGCGAATTGCCGCTCCTGCGCGGCATTCAGCGCCATAAAATCCGCTTTGGTCATGTAAACCTCGCCACGGATTTCGATGAAATCAGGTGCATCCTTCGGCAATTCTCTTGGTAAAGACTGCATTGTTTGAATATTGGCGGTAACGTCCTCGCCCACCTGCCCATCGCCGCGTGTGGCAGCTCGGGCGAATTTGCGCTGCTCGTAAGTGAGGGAGATGGAAAGCCCATCCATCTTCGGTTCGGCCACAAATTCCAGGACTTCGTCTTTCAAGCCCAGAAACCGCCTTATCCGCGCTACAAAATCCTCAAACTCCACCGCATTAAACACGTTATCCAGCGAGAGCATGGGCGTGCGGTGCGTAACCTTCTTGAAGCCCGCAACCGGTTTGCCTCCCACCTGGGAAAGCGCCTTCGCATCCTCCCGCCATTCTGGGTGTTCGGCCAGAATCGCCTCCGCCTCGCGGCGCA
>JAKBCD010000142.1 GCA_021808205.1 Pseudomonadota bacterium
GCAGGGGTTTTTGTTCCATCAGCCGCTGGACAGCAAAGAGTTCGCGCGGCTGGCCGCCATCCAGCATGATGCCACCGCGCCCAGCATTCCGTCGTTCTAACCTCGCCCCCTTGGCCTTGCGGGCCAGCAATGGCTAAATAGGCGTCCATGAAGGAAGCTTTGGGCGCGTCGCCGGCTATGGCGCAATGGTTTGCCATCAAGGCGGCGCATGAAGATGCGCTGCTGTTCTTCCGCATGGGCGATTTCTACGAGCTGTTCTTTGCCGACGCCCAGGCCGCCAGTGCGGCGCTGGACATCGCCCTCACCGCGCGCGGCCAGCATCAGGGCCAGCCCGTTCCCATGTGCGGCGTGCCTGTCTCTCAGGCGGAGATGTATTTGGCCCGGCTCATCCGGCGCGGCTTCCGGGTCGCCATTGTCGAGCAGCTGGAAGACCCGGCCGAGGCCAAGGCCCGCGGCGCCAAGGGGCCGTTAAAGCGCGGCGTGGTGCGGCTCGTCACCCCCGGCACCCTTACCGAGGAGGCGTTGCTGGAAGCCGGGCGGGCGAATTTCTGTGCCGCCATCGTGGCGCATGAGGGCCGGTTCGGCCTGGCCTGGGCGGATATCTCCACCGGGCAGTTCGAGACCGAACAGACGAGTGCTGATGGCCTCGCCGCCATTCTCGGACGGCTGGACCCGGCTGAGATTTTGGCCTCCGATGAAATAGCTCTCGGCGCCCACGCCGCAAGGCGGGTGGAAACCAAGCGCATGGCGCTGGCCTTGCCCATCAACGCCGAAGCCGCGCGGCGGGAGCTGGCGCAGAAATTCGGCGCGGCCAGCCTGGATGCGTTCGGGGATTTCTCAGAGGCTGAGGCGCTCGCAGCATCTTTCGTGCTGGCTTATATCGAGGCGACACAAATGGGCAACCTGCCCCGGCTGTCTCGCCCCGCCAGCGCAGGGCTGGCCGGGCAGCTCGCCATGGATGCCGCCACCCGCCAAAGTCTGGAACTCGCCAACGCCAGGGGCGGCACGGAAAGTGGCAGCCTCTTGGGCGCGGTAAAGCGCACCGTCTCGCCCGCCGGGGCGCGGCTGCTGGCAGGCTGGATCACCGCCCCGCTATGCAGGCTGGAACCCCTGCTCGCCCGCCAGCAGGCTTGGCTCGCCTTGCGTGATTCCGGCCAGGTGGAGGCCGTGCGCTCTGCCCTGCGCGGTACACCGGACATGGCCCGCGCTCTGGGCCGCATCGCGCTTGGCCGCGCCAGCCCGCGCGACCTCGCCGCCCTGCGCGGCGGGCTGCACGCCGGTGCGGCGCTGGCCCCTCTGCTGCCGCAAGGCGCTGGGCTGCTTGAAGCAGCGGCAGCCGCCCTGGTTCCGGCCCCTGCCCTGCTGGCCACACTGCAATCCGCCCTGGCCGAACCCGCGCCGCTGCGGCTGGACGAAGGCGGTGCCATTGCCCCGGGTTTTGATGGCGAGCTGGACGCCGAACGCGCCCTGCGCGATGATACCCGCCGCATCATCGCGCAATTCCAGACCGAGCTTGCCCAACGCTACGGTGTGGCTTCCTTAAAAATCCGCCACCATGCCCAGCTTGGCTATGTGCTGGAGGCTCCCGCCGGAGCAGTGGAATCCCTGCGCGCCTATCCCGAACTGCAACTGCGCCAAGGCATGGCCAACGGGGCGCGCTTCACCCACCCCGAGCTTTCGGACCTCGACCGGCGCATCACCGAAGCCGCCGCCCGCGCCGCCGCGCGGGAGCGGCTGGTGTTCTCCTGGCTGGTAAAGCAGGTGCTGGAAGTAGCCGAGCCGCTGGCCGCCTGCGCAGAGGCCCTGGCGCTGGCCGATGTGCTGCAGGGTGCTGCCCAACTTACCCTCGCCGGGCGTTATTGCTGCCCGGAACTTTCAGATGATGAGGCGTTTTCCATCACCGCCGGTCGCCACCCCGTGGTGGAGGCGGCGCTGCCGCCCGGCGCCGGTTTCATCCCCAACGCATGCGAGCTGCCCCCCGCCCAGCGGCTGATGCTGCTCACCGGTCCCAACATGGCGGGCAAATCCACCTTCCTGCGCCAGAACGCGCTGCTGGTGGTGCTGGCCCAGGCGGGCCTGCCGGTACCAGCTGAGGAGATGCGGCTGGGGCTGGTGGACCGGCTGTTCTCCCGCGTGGGCGCGGCGGATGATCTCGCCTCCGGCCGCTCCACCTTCATGGTGGAAATGACCGAGACCGCCGCGATTTTGCACCAGGCTGGGCCAAAAAGCTTCGTGATCGTGGACGAGATCGGCCGCGGCACCGGCACGCGCGATGGCCTGGCCATCGCGCAGGCGGTGCTGGAGAGCCTGCATAACCAGAACCGCTGCCGCGCCATATTTGCCACACATTTCCATGAGCTAGTTCAGCTGACGGAGGCCCTGCCGCGCCTCAAAGCCCATACGATGCGGGTGAAGGAGTTCCGGGGCGAAGTGGTGTTCATGCACGAAGTTGTGGAAGGTGCCGCGGAAAAAAGCTGGGGTGTGCATGTCGCACGGCTGGCCGGTGTGCCGGATACCGTGCTGCGCCGGGCGGAAGCCCTGCTGAAAACGGCTGAACGCCAGCAAAATACCGCAGCACCCCTGCCCTTGTTCGCGGCCGTTCAGCCACCCGCACCGCAAACCGAGGCGTTTCTGGACACCTTGCTGGCACTGGAGCCAGACACAACCTCCCCGCGTGAGGCGCTGGCCCAACTCTACCGGCTTCGTGAGCAGGTGCGGCAAATCCGCAGCGGCTCCACGGAAAATACGGACTGAGCCCTTTGTCTTCATTTCCAACCACCCCCTGTTTGATTTAGCGTGCCCGCTATGCCTGAAGCCAGGAAACTGCCTGATATCTCCGCCGCCCTCGCCGAGTTCCTGGACACGGGAAGCCCGCCCGCGCGTGACGAGGCGCTCATCGCCTTCCGCCGCCAGCTCGGGCGGGTGCAGGTGCATGTGCAAACCTGCTTCGAAACCGATGGATTGAACGGCCTCCAGGCCGCGCGGCTTCATGCCTGGTTGATGGATGAACTGGTTGGCGCCATGCTCGGCTACACGCTGCGGCTCATTCCGCTTTCCCCACAGGACAAGCTGGCCATGGCGGCCACCGGCGGCTATGGCCGCGCCACCCTGGCACCGTTTTCAGACATCGACCTGCTGTTCCTCACCGGCCCCACGCCATCAGCCGCGTTGAACAAGGCGGTCGAGTTTATCCTGTATTTCCTATGGGACCTCGGGCTGAAGGTCGGCCATGCCGTGCGCAACGTGGAAGAATGCCTACGCGAGGCGAAAGAGGATGTAACCATCCGCACCTCGATGCTGGATGCGCGTTGCCTGGCCGGAGACCGCTCGCTTTTCGCCGATTTCCAGACCGCCTTCCGCGCCGACTGTGCCGCCGAAGGCCCCGGCGAATATATCCATGAGAAACAAGCCGAACGCGCCACCCGCCACAAGCGGTTTGGCGACACGCCCTTCATGGTCGAGCCGAATGTGAAGGAGGGCAAGGGCGGCCTGCGCGATCTGCAAACGCTCTATTGGCTCTCCCGCTACGTGTTCAACACCTTCGCCATGACAGAGCTGGTAGGCAAGGACAGCCCCGGCGGCGGTATCCTCACCGAGACCGAGGCCCGCGCCTGCAAGCGCGCCTGGGAATATCTCTGGACCGTGCGTTTCCACCTGCATTACGTCGCCGGCCGGGCCGAGGAACGTCTGACCTTCGACTTCCAGCCCGTGGTGGGGGCGCGCATGGGCTATACCCGCCATGGCCGCCAGGACGGGGTGGAGCGCTTCATGCGCCATTATTTCCTGGTGGTGCGGGAGGTGGCGCGTGTCACCGGCGTGCTGGAACCCGCCCTTGTCCGCGCCGCACTCGGCCCGCCCGCCATCGCCCCCACCACGGATGCCTCTCTCATCGCCGCCGGATTCGTGCTGGCGGATGGGCAGATATTATTCGCGCCCGGCCACGACCCCGCCACGGACCCAACCTCCATCTTCCGCATTCTCATCGAGGCACGAGACCGCGGGCTTGCCCTGCACCCTCTGGCCAGGCGCACCCTCATCCGCTGCGCGCCGCTCGGTGCTGATCTGCGTGGCGATAAAAAGGCCGCTTCGCTGTTCCTCAACCTGCTGTGCGGCGGCACCGGTCCAACGCCCGAGCCCGGCTGCGATTCAGCCGAATGGCTGGGCATTCTGAACGAATGCGGCATTCTTGGCCGCTTCCTGCCGGACTGGCGGCGCATCGTCGGGCAGATGCAGTTCGACACCTACCACGTCTATACGGTGGATGTTCACACCGTGCAGGCCATTCGCAACCTCAACAGCCTGGAAACCGGCAAGCTGAAGGATGTCGCGCCGGTGTCCTCTGAGCTGGTGGGGCAGATCCAGTCCCGCCGCGCGCTTTATGTCGCGGTGCTGCTGCACGACATCGCCAAGGGCCGCGGCGGCGACCACTCCGTGCTGGGCGCGGATCTGGCGCTGACCATCTGCCCGGCCCTGGGGTTGGACCAGGAGGAAACCGAAATGGTCTCCTGGCTGGTGCTGCATCATTTGCTGCTCAGCCAAACTGCTTTCTCCCGCGATATCGACGACCCGAAAACCATTCTGGACCTGGCCGACACCATCCAAAGCCCCGAGCGGCTGCGCCTGCTGCATATCCTCACGATTTCGGATATTCGCGCCGTCTCTCCGAAGGTCTGGAACGGCTGGAAGGCGACGCTGCTGCGCGAACTTTACGCCCGCGTGGCCGAAGTTCTGGAAGGCGGACTTTCCACCACCGAGCGCGATACCCGCATTTCAAAGGTCAAGGAAGTCGTGACCTCCCTGCTGCAAGACTGGCCGGACGAAGCGCGGGAGGATTTCTTCTCGCTGGGCTATCCCAGCTATTGGCTGGGGTTCGACCCGGAGAGCATCGAGCGCCACGGCCGCATGATCCGCGATGCCAAAGCGCGCGGCGCGCCGCTCACTATTCAAAGCGAGCCCCTGCCCGCCCGCGCGGTAACGGAAGTTGTGGTCTACACCGCCGACCACGCCGGGCTGTTCAGCCACATCGCGGGCGCGCTGGCCATAGCCGGTGCCTCGATCGTGGATGCGCGCATCCACACCCTCACGGATGGCATGGCGCTGGATACGTTCTGGATTCAAGACGCCAATGGCGGCCCGTTCGAATCCCCGCACCGCCTGGCCCGGCTTTCCACCGCCATCGAACATACTCTCACTGGGCGCATCAAGCTGGCGGCGGAAATCCGCAAGGCCACCAAGAGCCTGGTGCCAGGGCGGATGCGCGCCATTCATGTGCCACCGCGGGTGGTGGTGGATAACCGCGCCTCCAACCGCCACACCGTCATTGAGGTGAACGGGCGCGACCGCCCCGGCCTGCTGCACGATGTAACCGCCGCGATCTCCGATGAAGGGCTGCAAATCGCCTCCGCGCATGTAACCACCTACGGCGTGCGCGCCGTGGATGTGTTTTATGTAAAAGACGTATTCGGCATGAAGATCGAGAACGAGCGCAAGCTTGCCCAGCTCCGCCAGGCGCTGCTGGCCGCGCTAACCCCAACCATCGACGACCCGCCCTCCCCGGCGCAAAAGCCGCCCCAACAGCCCGCCGCCGCATAGGCAGCCGGGCCATGGGCGTGCCATTTGACTCTTTGCCCTTTTGCCCCGATGCAAAAACCATGGCCCGCACGGTTTCCCCCTCGCGCATCGGCTTCATGCTGTGCTGCTTCCTGTTGCCAGCACTCATCGGCACGTTCGCCAGCTTCTCAATCCCCGCACCGCTGGTGGATGCCATGCACCAGCAGGCAGCACTTGACGCCGTGCTGGCTGCCCCAACCCCGGCCGCGCAACAGGCTGCCATCGCCGCATTGCCTGGCAAGGTAGATGCCGATACCGCCGCCATTGTCACCACCGGCACCGCCCCGCTGCCTGCCCGCGTGGCCGCGGGCGTCGCCAACATGCGGCGGGAAACACTGG
>JAKBCD010000143.1 GCA_021808205.1 Pseudomonadota bacterium
CTTCTCCTTCGCGCTGGTTGACGGCAAGTACCACGACGTCGATTCGTCCGCGCTGGCGTTCGAAATCGCCGCCAAGGCCTGCTTCCGCGAAGGCATGAAGAAGGCCGGCCCGGTGATTCTGGAGCCGATCATGGATGTGGAAGTGACCACCCCGAACGACCATGTGGGCGACGTTGTGGGCGACCTCAACCGCCGCCGCGGCATGATCCAGAACCAGGAGGCTTCCGGTTCCACGGTTATCGTGCGCGCGCATGTGCCGCTGAAGGAAATGTTCGGCTACATCTCCAACCTGCGCTCCATGACCAAGGGCCGCGCGAGCTTCACCATGCAGTTCCACCATTATGATCCGGTGCCGCGAAACGTGGCCGACGAGATTATGGCCAAGAGCGCGTAATACCGCGCTCCGGCATTGCGTTTCTAAAGGGGCGTGGAGTTTTCCACGCCCCTTTTTTCTTGACGGCGGAAAGGAGAGGCGATGAGGCGGCGCAGGGCGGGGGTTGGCGAGGCTGGGTTTCTGCCGTTTCTGTTTCTGGCCTGCGCCTTGCCGGTGCTGGCGCTCACCGCGCTGCTGACACCGCCTGGGCAGTCCCCGGACGAGCCCGCGCATCTGGTGCGCGCCGAGAGCCTGCTGCACGGCGCGCTGCTGCTGATGCGAAAACCGCGTTTCGACCCTGGCTCTGGCAAAATGGACGAGCAGGTGGGGATGAAAATAGATGCCGGGCTGCTGGAGGCCGGGTTTGGGATAACCACACAAATTGATGGCCGCCCCGTGGTGACCGCCGCCAATGCGGCCCAGTTACGCCAGATCCCTTGGGCGCATCAGCGGATTTTCGCGGGCATTCCCAATACCGCCACCTATTTCCCGCTGGCTTATCTTCCGCCCGCCATTGGGCTGGGGGTGGGCAAGCTGTTGGGTGCCTCACCGTTTACCTGCGTTATTCTTGCCCGGCTGGCGGATGCCGCGGCGTATCTGATGATTGGTGCAGCGGCACTGGCGGTGGCGGCCTATGGGCGAGCGCTGTTGCTGGCGGTGCTGCTGCTGCCGATGAGCCTGTTTCTTGGCGCCACTCTGGACCAGGACGGGATTTTGGTTGCACTGACCTGCCTTGCCTGCGCCGGGATAACACGCGGTACGCCGGGCGGGCGGAGGCTGGGGTTTGCCGCTTTCCTGGTGGTGCTTTTGGCAAAGCCGCCGTATCTGCCGTTGCTGGGGCTGTTTGCCCTGCCGCTAGCCTGGCCGGGTTTCTGGCGCCGGGCGGGGGAGGTTATACTCGCCAGCTTGCCGGTGCTGATCTGGGCCGCCATGATTGTGCTGTTCGTTACGGTGCCTTTTGGTAAGCCGCCGTATCATCCGGGACCGCTCTTCACCGGTGCGAATGTGTTGATGGATCACACCAACACCGCAGCCAATCTGCATATATTGCTGGCTGACAAGGCGCGCTTTGTGACCTTGCCCGTGCATACGTTGGTGCTATGGGGGGCTGCTAAGCTGGCGGAAATGGTTGGCGTGCTTGGGCTTCTGCAAGTCACGTTTCCGCACTGGTTTTATGGGCTGTGGTGGGGCGCTGTGGTGGCTGCCTGGCTGGGCGGCTTTGTTTCGCCGAGGCCAAACCCGCTGCCTTTGCGGGTTTGCCTGCTGAACGGGGCGGTGGTTCTGGCCGTGATCATCCTTACCGCGTGGCTGATTATGATTTCCTTTTACCTCAGTTGGACCAATGTGGGGATGGATTTCATAGACGGGTTGCAGGGCCGCTACGCGCTGCTGCTGCTGCCTTTTCTGCTGTTTGCCGCCCCGGCGCTGGGCGGCTGGCTGCCAGAATGGGTGGCCGCCTTGCCTGTGTTGCTGATGGGCGGGTTGGATATTGGTTATATTCCTTTGAAAATCATGTTGTTTTATTATTTTCATTGAGCAACATAACAGCCGGGCTGTTGCGGTTTGCACGAATTGTGCTCATGAAAATGAGCATGTTAAAGATATGATTCAGTTACATATGGGCGCAACAGGTTGGCAAATGTCTAACGCCAGAATCGCGGTTTTAATTCCCTGCTATAACGAAGAGGTCGCCATCGGCCAGGTGGTGCGGGATTTTGCCGCCGCTTTGCCCGCCGCCTCGATTTTCGTTTACGACAATAACTCAAAGGACCGTACGCGCGAGGTGGCGGCCCTGGCGGGGGCGATGGTGCGCACCGAAACGCTGCAGGGTAAGGGGCATGTCGTGCGGCGGATGTTTTCAGACATCGAGGCCGATGCTTATGTGCTTGTGGATGGCGACGGCACCTATGACGCCGCGGCAGCGCCGGAGATGGTAAGGCGTTTGCTGGCCGAACAGCTCGACATGGTGAATGCGCAACGGATTGAGATGGAAGGCGAGGGCCCAGTGGGCGCCTACCGCCGTGGCCACCGCACCGGCAACCGGGTGCTCACCGGCTTGGTGCGCTGTGTGTTTGGCGACCGGATCAAGGACATGCTTTCCGGCTACCGCGTGTTCTCCCGCCGGTTCGTGAAAACCTTTCCGGCGCTGGCTTCAGGCTTTGAAACCGAGACGGAATTTACCATCCATGCGCTGGATATGTGGATGCCAATTGCCGAGGTGCCGACAAAGTACCGCGAGCGCCCGCCGGGCTCGGTTTCCAAGCTGCGCACCTATTCCGATGGGTTCCGTATTCTTAACACCATCATCAAACTGGTGAAGGAGGAACGGCCCTTGCAGTTTTTCTCCATCGCCGGGGCCGTTCTGCTGGTGCTGGGCGTGTTGGTCGCGCTGCCCGTGCTGATAACCTACGCCCGCACCGGGCTGGTGCCGCGTCTGCCCACGGCTGTTTTGGCCATGGGCTGCGTGGTGGTGGCGTTTCTGGCTTTCACCTGCGGGTTGATTCTGGATTCAGTGGCGCGCGGGCGGCGCGAGGCCAAGCGGCTGGCCTATTTGGCCGTGCCGCGCTGGACCCCGGAAGACTAGGACGCCAGCGCGGATTTAATCGCCGTCAGCGCCGCATTGGCCTGCGCGGCACTGGGTGCGCCCGCCTGCGCTACCGCCTTGTTGCCGCCGCCGCCTTGCCCGCCAGCGGCAGTTGCACCAGCGCGCACCAGTTCCACGGCGCTGTGGGATTGGTCGTCTGACACCGCCACCACGATGGCGGTTTTCTGCTCGGCGGTGGAGATGAGCGCCACAACGCCGCTGCCGAGCTTCTTCAGCAGGTCGGTTGCGATGGGGCGCAGCTCCTTGGCGGAAATGTCACCCACATTGCGCAGGATGGCGCGGGTGCCGTTGATGTCCTCCGCCTCAGAAGCGGTGGCCAGCACCAGCTTTCTTTGCAATTCGGCCACTTGCCGCTCTAGCCGTTTCTTGTCTTCCTGCAGCTGGGTGATGCGGCTGGGAAGCTCGGCGGCGGGAGCCTTGATGCTGGCGGCGGCTTCGGCCAGCAGCTTGGCCTCGTTTTCCACCTCGGCCACGGCAGCCTCGCCGGCCACGGCCTCGATCCGGCGGATGCCCGCCGAGACGGCGCCTTCAGAAACAATGCGGAACAGCCCGATATCGCCCGTGCGGGCCACATGGGTGCCGCCGCACAGCTCGATAGACCAGGCGGATTTGGCGTCATCCGCGCCGCCCATGGAAACCACGCGCACTTCATCGCCGTATTTCTCGCCGAACAGCGCCATGGCGCCCAGCTTCACGGCTTCTTCCGGCGTCATCAGGCGGGTGGTGACCTCACTATTCTGGCGGATATGCGCGTTAACCTCGCGCTCCACCGCCGCCAATTCCTCGGCCGTGACCGGGCGGGGCTGGGAGATGTCGAACCGCAGACGGTCCGGCGCGTTGAGCGAGCCTTTTTGGCTGACATGCGCGCCGAGGGCGCGGCGCAAAGCCTCGTGCAGTAAGTGCGTGGCGGAATGATGCGCGCGGATTTTGCCGCGGCGTTCATGGTCCACCGCCGCCACTACGGGCTGAGCCACGCGGGCGGTGCCAGCCTCTACCACGCCGACATGCACGAAAAGCGAGCCTAGCTTTTTCTGGGTGTCGGTGATGCGGACACGCAGATTGTCCGGCCCGGTGATGAAGCCCGTATCCCCCACCTGGCCGCCGCTTTCGGCGTAAAACGGTGTCTGGTTGAGGATGACGTAAACACTCTGGCCGGGCAGGGCGTCGTTGGCGGGCTGGCCATCCACCACCAGGGCGGTGATGGTGCCCTCGGCGGTTTCAGTGGAGTAGCCGAGGAATTCCGTGCCGCCGAGCTTTTCGTTCAGCTCGAACCAAACGGTTTCGGTCGCGGCATCGCCGGAACCGGCCCAGGCGGCGCGGGCACGGGCGCGCTGCTCAGCCATGGCCTCGTTGAAGCCATCCACATCCACGCTCTTGCCCTCTTCGCGCAGCGCGTCCTGTGTCAGGTCCAGCGGGAAGCCGTAAGTGTCGTAAAGCTTGAACGCCACGGCACCCGGCAGGGCGCCGCCTTCGGCCAGGCTGGCGGTTTCATCCCGCAGGAGGGAGATGCCGCGGTCCAGCAGGGCGCGGAAGCGGTTTTCCTCAAGCTGCAAGGTTTCGGTAATCAGCGCCTCGGCTTGGTTCAGTTCCGGGAAGGCCTGGCCCATCTGGCGGGTGAGGGCGGGTACCAGCCGATACATCAGTGGCTCCTTGGCACCCATCATATGCGCATGGCGCATGGCGCGGCGCATGATGCGGCGGAGCACATAGCCACGGCCTTCATTGGAAGGCAGCACGCCATCGGCAATGAGGAAGGAGGCGGAGCGCAGATGGTCCGCCACCACGCGGTGGCTGGTTTTGAACGCACCGTCTGGCCCTTGGCCGGCTGCCTCGGCGGAGGCGAGGATGAGGGCGCGCAGCGTGTCCGTGTCGTAATTGTCGTGCTTGCCTTGCAGGATGGCGGCGAAACGCTCCAGCCCCATGCCGGTATCGATCGACGGGCGGGGCAGGGGTGTGCGCGTGCCGGGCGGGCCTTCCTCGTACTGCATGAACACGAGGTTCCAAATTTCGATGAAGCGGTCGCCGTCCTCATCCGGGGAGCCCGGCGGGCCGCCGGGGATGGATGGGCCGTGGTCGTAGAAAATCTCTGAGCATGGGCCGCAGGGGCCGGTGTCACCCATGCGCCAGAAATTATCGTCGGTGGGGATGCGGATGATCCGCTCATCCGGCAAATCGGCTATTTTGGACCATAGTGCGGCGGCTTCATCGTCCGTGTGGTACACGGTGACCAGCAGTTTTTCCTTATCCAGCCCGAAATCCTTGGTCAGCAGGGTCCAGGCGTGAAGGATGGCCTGTTCCTTGAAATAATCGCCGAAAGAGAAATTCCCCAGCATTTCAAAGAAAGTGTGGTGGCGGGCGGTGTAGCCCACATTGTCGAGGTCGTTATGCTTGCCACCGGCGCGCACGCATTTTTGGCTGGAGGTGGCGCGCACATAGGGGCGCTTTTCCTGCCCGGTGAACACATTCTTGAACGGCACCATGCCCGCGTTTGTGAACAGCAAGGTGGGGTCGTTGCGCGGTACCAAAGGTGCAGAGGGCACAACCTGATGGCCGTTGCGGCCGAAATAATTCAGGAAGGTGGCGCGGATATCGTTACTGGAGACCATGGCGCTGGATTACAGGGCGGAAGGGTTTTCGCCAAGTCCGCCCTGGTCCGGTTCGGCGTTTAATCGTCCCCGCCATCCTCACCGCCGTCGGCGGCCATCAGTGCATCGGCGATGGCGGCCGATTGGTCGCGGATTTTTTTCTCGATTGCATCCGCCATTTTGGGGTTGTCCCGCAGGAACTGCTTGGCGTTCTCCCGCCCCTGGCCGATGCGCTGGCTGTCGTAAGAGAACCAGGCGCCGGATTTCTCCACCACGCCGGCCTTCACGCCAAGATCCACCAGCTCACCGGTTTTAGAAATGCCCTCGCCGAACATGATGTCGAATTCCACTTGCCGGAAGGGGGGGGCAAGCTTG
>JAKBCD010000144.1:0-3660 GCA_021808205.1 Pseudomonadota bacterium
ACCGAACCACGCTTCGTCGAACAGGATCTTGTCGACCGAGGGGCTGAGCAGTTCCTCCACCCTGGCGGCATTGTAGCAAAGCCCGTCATAGGTAGAGTTGGTGATGATGGCGAGCACCGGCTTATCGCCGCTGCCAGCGGTGAGGCGCGAGGTGGCGAGGTTATGGGTAATGGCTTCCTGGCTGAGCGAGGCCGGCGGAATGGGACCGATCATGCCCAGATGGTTGCGATAAGGCAGCAGATAGGCCGCCCTCGCCCCGGTGAGTGCCAGACCATGCTCGATGGATTTATGCGCGTTGCGGTCCGCCAGCACGATCTCGCCGCGCGCGACATTGGCGGTCATCACCACCCGGTTGGCGGTGGAGGTGCCGTTGGTAACGAAATAAGACCGGTCCGAGCCGAACACATGCGCCGCGTAACGCTCCGCCGCACCGATGGGGCCGGTATGGTCCAGGAGCGAGCCAAGCTCGGCCACCGAGATGGACAAGTCCGCCCGCAGCAGCTTCTCGCCGAAATAATCGTAGAACATCCGCCCGGCCGGGGAGCGCAGAAAGGCGGAGCCGCCGGTATGGCCGGGCGTGTGCCAGGAATATTCGGCCTCATCCGCGAATTTGGTCAGCGCGCCGAACAGTGGTGGCAGTAGCTGGGCGCGGTAACGGCGCACGGCTGCCAGGATTCGGCTGGAGATGAATTCCATGGAATCCTCCAGCAACCAGATGAAGCCATCGGCTTCGCTCATCACCTCGGCGGGTACATGGGCAGCGTCGTTGCGTTCGGCCAGCAGGAACACGGGCAGTTTCGCGTTGCGAGCGCGGATGGTTTTCAGCAGCGCCTTGGCATAGGCGTGGCCGGGGTCCTGATGCAAATCCCAGTCCAGGATGATGGCTTGCAAATGCGGGTCGGACTCGACCTCGTCTTGCGCGTCGGCGGCTGACAGCGCGGTGGTGGCGGCCACCTGGTGGGTTTTCAAATCCGCCAGCAAGGCCCGCGCGGCGCGGCCCAGCGCTGTGGGCTCGTGCAGCTTATCGCAGACCAGCAGTACGCTGAGTTCGATGGTTTTTGGTTTCTGGTCTTGTCCGGCCATGGGCGCTCCTCGTCCGCGTTTGTCCGGATAGGATGGCGTTTGGGCGGTTCTGTCCACCCCTTTTCAAGAAAGAGGTTTATCAAAGGTTAGAAAAGGATGGCGGCCGGGGTTGGCGGTTGGCTTGGGGGGATTCCTGCCGTTCCGGTTTCAGCCAAGGATAGAAGAAATCAGACGTTCGCCTTTTGGCAAGATGGGCCGTAGAACGAACCCGCTTCGCGGGATTGGTGCTGATGGTTAGGTTGTTGCCTGAACGTCTGGCCTGAGGTTTTGTTGAGGTCGGCCGGATACGGTCCGAGTATGTTGGCTTCTTTCAACTGGAAGGAGCTGACCCATGAACGATCTCGTTTCTATCTCTGCCATCACGCTGCGGCGTCAGCGGTTGATTGACGATATGGAGGTACGTCGCTTCTCGCGGGAGACGCAGCGCAATTATATCCGCGACATTGGACGTTTTGCGACGCTCCTCAGGCGCTCTCCCGACACAGCGACGGCGGAGGATATTCGCCGGTTCCAGATCGAGCAGCTCGATACCGGCGTGCCAGTGCCGACGATGAACAGCATCGTTTCGGCTTTGCGGTTTTTCTTTATCTACACGATCGACCTGCCGGATCTGGCGCGTAGACTGATCCGGGCGAAGCATCCGCGGAATCTGCCGGCGGTGCTGAGCCGGGCCGGCGGCGGTGCTGGCCTATCTCGCCCGCTATACCCACCGATACCCACCGGGTTGCCATCTCTAACCGCCGGCTGCTCGCGATGGATGGGCTGGCATCACGTTCCGCTACAAGGAGTATCGCCGCGACGGCGCCGAACGCCTTCAAACGATGAAGCTGGCGCCGGCGGAATTCATCCGGTGCTTCCTGTTGCATGTGTTGCCCAGGGGCTTCCACCGTATCCGCCATTACGGGCTACTCGCCAGCGCCACGCGCAAGGACAACATCGCGCGCATCCGGGCGTTGCTTGCCGTGCCCCAGCCGACGGTGCCCGATACATCATCAGGCGAGCCTGGCCCGGAGCCATGGCGCCGCTGTCCATGCTGCGGGGGCCCAATGGTCATCATCGAGATCTTGGCCGGGTCCATTCAACCCAGAGCCCCGCCATCGGCACGAACAGCAGCCGGAAGAGAGGTATCGTGATCCGGCACGGTTTGCGCCCGCCCAATGCCTGATGATCTTGCCACGGCTCATGCGGATCCTCGCGTCCATCTGCCCACACGCCTTGCCGACGATAGCAATACCACTTGCCCGTACTTCAATGTACCAGATTATGCGCTACGTATCCGGAACAACCGGAGAAAGCCCTGTTCTAGAAATCACGATTTGGCACGTCGTCAGCCCCGCACGTTTCACCGAAAATATCAAATCCCCATAGCCCCAGTCTCTGGCCCGCGGGTTCGTTCCTCGAAGACTTTCGTACGCTTACGGCGCCCGAAACTATTTACGATATCGGAATGATGTCTTTCTGCGGCTTGAGCGAAAAAAGCGGTCGTCCCGGATCGTTGCGGTCTACACTTCCGTGTTTTCTGCCAGAGTCAGCGCATCTTCTACATCTACGCCAAGGTACCGCACCGTGCTTTCGATCTTCGTATGCCCCAGCAATATCTGCACGGCGCGCAAATTGCCTGTTTGTAGGTGATCGAAACCTTGGTCCGACGCAGGGAATGCGTTCCGTAATCCTCTCGGCGTAGGCTAATGCCAGTGACCCATTCATGGACGAGGCGGGCGTATTGGTGCGCGCTCAAGTGGTCACCGTGACCTACACGACTCGGAAACATAAAATCGTCTGAGGTGCCGCCGCGCCGCTCAAGCCAAGCCAGAAGGCTGGTGCGGACTGGTTCAAGCAACTCGAACTGCACTGGCCGTCCGGTTTTTTGTTGCACGACGATCGCGCGGGATTTGACGTGTCCGCCACTCACAAGAGCGCCGATCTTGATCTTCAGCACGTCGCAGCCGCGCAGCTTGCTGTCGATGGCAAGATCGAACAATGCCCGATCGCGGACGTGTTGCTGGTGATCGAGCCAAAATCGGATGGATCAAACCTGTTGCGGCTTCAACGCACGCTTGGCACCAAGCTTTCGACCAGCATTCCACGGACGACGATCTTTGAAGCCAGGATCAAACTCTGCATTTCCCATTGTTTCCTCCTTGGCCATATGGCCAAGGAGGAAGTTTGCTCTATAAACTGTGAATAACACTCATTATTTTTGGTTTCTTACATTGCCGGTACAAGAACGTTTAGCCTCACATTGGTAAACGATACAGGAGCTGTGCTGGTCCGGCTGACCCATGAAAGCTTAGCTGTTATCGAGAAGACGATAGCCAACACCTGGTTCGGTAGCGATAAGTTTTGCCGCGCCCTCGCCTAAATGCTTCCGGAGCTGGCCGATATAGACGCGCAAATAGGCGACGTCTTCGGTATGGGCCGGCCCCCACAAAGCGGTGAGAAGCTGCCTGTGGGTAAGCACGCGGCCACGGTTGCGCGCCAGCAGCAGCAGCAGCGCCTGCTCGCGCTTGGTGAGCGGCAGCGCAACGCCGTTGCGCAGTGTGGCCTCGGGTGTGATGGCAAGCTCTGCAACATACA
>JAKBCD010000144.1:3670-5932 GCA_021808205.1 Pseudomonadota bacterium
GCGGGGCGGACGCGCGCCAGCAGCTCTCCCAGGGCAAAAGGCTTTTCCACATAATCATCGGCGCCGCTATCAAGTGCCGTGATCTTCTCGGCCTCACGGTCGCGCGCCGAGAGGATGATGACCGGCACGGCCGAAAAGGCGCGTAGGCGGCGCAGCGCCTCCTGCCCATCCATGTCCGGCAAGCCGAGATCAAGCAGCACAAGATCTGGCGCGCTGGCGGCGGCCTGACGCAGGGCCTCGGCGGCAGTGTCGGCGCGCAGCGGCGTGTAGCCCGCAGCGGTCAGTGCTGGGGAAAGAAAACGATGAATTTGCGGCTCGTCGTCCACAACCAGGATGCGGCCGGAGATCATGCGGCAGGAAGCTCCACTGTGATGACCGTGCCGGGCAGCCCATCCGCCGGGAGGTCCGACCGCGGGCTTTGCGCCGAGATGCGCCCGTCCATAGCTTCGGTGAAGGCTTTGGCGATGGCAAGGCCCAGCCCGGTGCCGGGCGCCACGCGGTCTCCCCGGCTGGCGCGGAAAAAACTGTCGAACACCGACGCCAGCTCGGCGGCCGCAATGCCCACCCCTTCATCGGCCACGCTCAGCCGCACATCATCACCCTGGCGTTGCGCCGAGATGCTGACGCGGCTGCCGGGCGGGGCGTATTTCACGGCATTATCCAGCAAGTTCACCAGCACCTGCTCCAGCAGCACGGGGTCCGCGCGCACATGGGTGGCATCCGGGGCGATGTTGAGGGCGGTGTAGAGCGCGTCCGGCGTACGGGCGATGGCGGCCTCGGCCACATTTTCCAGCGCCAGCCGTTCGCGCTTGATCTCCAATACGCCGGATTCCACGCGTGCCATGTCCGTGATGTTGGCGAGGAATTTGCTCATGCGGGCGGTGTCTTGCGTGATGGCGGCGAGCAAGTCGGCGCGGGTGGCGGCATCTAGCTTCTCGCCCATGGCCGAGAGCGTTTCAGCGGCGCCACGGATGGCGGTAAGGGGCGTGCGCAGGTCGTGGCTGAGCGATGAGAGCAAAGCATTGCGGAGTTTCTGGCTATCCTCATGTGCCTCACTACGGGCGGTTTGCATGGCAAGCCGCGCGCGTTCCAGAGCTAGGGCGGTCTGGTCGGCCAATGTGGCCAGGGTTTGCACAACGGGCAGGGGCGGCGGCGCGGCGGCGCTGGCGCCGAGCACGCCCACCACGACGCCATGGCTATGGAGCGGGAAGAAGCGCCAGGGCACGGAAGGCAGTGTGGCAGTGCCGGTGCCGGTTTCCATATCATGTGCCAGGCACCATTCGGCGGCGGCCTCGGCGGTTTCATCCAATGCGGTGTCGGCGGGGCGGTTTGCCTCGGGCGTCAACTTGCCGTTCTGGGCCAGCAGTACAATGCTGGCACCGGCAATGGCGGCGGTTTCCTCTGCGGCGGTGGCAATAACGTCCGAGAGTGTGGCAGCGCGCGAGAGGCGCTGCCCGAACAGCGAGATGCGACGCAGCGCTTCCACCCGCGCGGCAGCGGTGGAGGCTTCCTGACGCACGCGCCCCGCCAGCGTGCCCGTAACCAGCCCCACCAGCAGGAATACGGTGAGCGCCACCACATCGCGCGGGTCAGCCACCGAGAAGGTGTAGAGCGGCGGCAGGAAGAAAAAATTCCACAACAAGAAGCCGGTGATGGCGGTGAACAAGCCGGGGCCACGCCCCTCGCGGCTGGCCATGGCGGCAATCAGGCCGGTGAAGATGAGCCCCATGGCTTCCTGCGGCAAAACAGTCTTAAGCGCAGTGCCGCCAATGGCAATGGCGGCAAGCAGCGTTGTGGCCCAGAGATAAGGGCTCCAGTTCCGGCGCGGCGATATGGCCTGGCGCGTTGGCGCGGCGGCGGGCACGGGGACGAAATGCAGCGTATAGGCCAAGGCCTGGCGGGTAAGGGCTTCCGACAGACGCCGCCCTGGCCAGCGCCCGCGCGGGGCGCGCCCCACGACGATATGGGCGATGTTCTGCGTCGCGGCGTAGTCCAGCACGGCGCGCACCATGTCCGGCGCTGATTGTGTGACCACGCTGCCGCCAAGTTGCACGGTGAGGTCCAGCGCCGCCTGAACCTTGGCGTTGTCGTCCGGGCGCTCGATATGAAAGCTGGTGAAGGGCGCGCGCAGGGCTTCGGCCAGGCGCGCGGCGTGGCGCACCACGTTGGCGGCGGCATTATCCGCGCCGATAAGGGCCAGCACCTTCTCCGCCACGGGCCAGGGGCCGGGAATGGCGGACAGGCGCATATAGCGCGTCACGT
>JAKBCD010000145.1:0-669 GCA_021808205.1 Pseudomonadota bacterium
GAACGGGTTGAGGCGTTTACGATCCAGCGCCGCGGCATAAAACTCGATGCCGGAGGCTTCGATCTCCCGCGCCGCCTGGTTGCGCCGGGAGACAAGCACCACGCGCCAACCCGCCTTCTGCGCCGCCAGCCCGCGTTCCCAGAAATGCGAGGCGAAGAACCAGTCTTCCATGATCAGGAAAACAAGGGTGGGGCGCGCGTCGGACATGTGAGGCGTTTAGGCCAAGCTAAGGGTGAGGAAAAGCGCAGGTTCTAAATGTCATTGATTCCCGCGCGCCTGGCCTGCCAGCGCCAGGAATCGCGGCACATATCCTCGACATCCAGTGCCGCCTTCCAACCAAAGAGCTGCGCGGCCAGAGCGGGGTTGGCGTAATAGCTCGCGACATCCCCGGCGCGGCGCGGCGCGATGTGCACGGGGATTTGCCGCCCGGTGGCGGTTTCAAAGGCTTTCACCAACTCCAGCACCGTGGTGCCGTGGCCGGTGCCAAGATTGACGGTGACCGAGACATCGTTGGCGCAAATATGCTCGACGGCCATCGCATGCGCCACGGCGAGGTCCATGACATGGATATAATCGCGCTCGCCGGTGCCGTCCCGGGTTGGATAGTCATTACCCCATATGTTCAGATGCGCCCGCTCGCCTGTGGCTACCTGGGCGACGTAGGGCATG
>JAKBCD010000145.1:679-5907 GCA_021808205.1 Pseudomonadota bacterium
GCCGCGCGGGGTTTCGCCGATGAGCGCGGAAGGATGCGCGCCGACCGGGTTGAAATAACGCAGATTGGCCGCCCCTTTCAGCTTGCCGGTGCGGGCCAGGTCGCGGATCAGATCCTCCATCACCAGCTTGGTGCGGCCGTAGATGTTTTCCACTCGCGTGGGCGCATCCTCCAGAATCGGCGAGGCATCCGGCTGCCCGTAGACTGTGGCGGAGGAGGAGAACACGATGCGCACCACCCCGGCGGCCTGCATGGCCTGTAGAAGCCGGATCGTGCCGATGATGTTCATGTCGTAATAGAGCAGCGGGTCGGTCTCGCTCTCGCCCACCGCTTTTAGCGCGGCAAAATGGATCACCGCTTCCACCGGATGTGCTTTCAGTGCCGCCGTCACGGTTTCCCTGTCGCGGATATCGGCCTCGATGATGGGCATGTCCTGGCCGGTGAGGCGCTTCAGTCGCGCAGGCACGTCGCGTTCGGCATTTGCAAAATTATCGAGGATGAGGATTTCGTGCCCGCGCCCCGCCAGCACGGCGGCGGTGTGGGAGCCGATATAGCCAGCACCGCCGGTGAGCAGGATTCGCATGGATCAGGCCTTCGTAATGGTCCATTTGATGTGTTGCGGACCATCCTGATGGCCAGGCAGCACGATCTGCTCGGCCCGGCGTGGTTCGGATTGGCCAAAATACACGCTGCTTTCGATGTGGGGCACAGCGCCTTCCGCCTTCAGCCGGAAACCAAGGCCCGAGGGGGTGCGCAGCAGCACGGTTTCGTCATCCTGGGCCAGGCTGGTGGTAACATTGGGGTGCAGATGGAACCGGATGTTGAACGGTTGCGGGGTTTCCGCCTCGATCGCGTCCTCGCCCTGCAATTCCTCGCCGTTTTCGGAAAGGCCGAGGCGGCGGTGATGGATCGCGCCAAAAACCTGCTTCCAGCCATCGTGATTGGCCTCGATCCAGGCGATGCCGCCGGCATCCTGGCGGATGACGTTTACATTGGTGGGGCGGCGGCCAAGGCCGGTGTCCTTGATATCGGCGGAAGACGTGTCGGCGATGATGAGGGTGGAATGCGCAGCGCTGGCGCGCAAAACGCTGGCCCAGTCTCCGGCCAAAGCCGGGGCGGCGCCGCAATTCACGATAAGACGGTCTTTGCCGAAGGAAAATTCAAACCCCAGCGTGCCGGCATGGGCAAAGCGGTCCAGCCCTGGTGCGGCGGGCGCCCCCGCATCCATGAACAGCACGGCTTTGGCGGCGGCGAGGCGGAACAACCCGCTGGCTTTGAGATGCGCCAGCGTGCCGCGGGCGCGCCCGGCCTGGGCCAGCACGAGATCGACAAGATTGGGTAGCTCCTCCTTGGAGCCGTTGAACAAAGCCAGGCCGCCATCGCCATGGCGCAGAGCCCGCATAGCGGCGGCGGCGTGCTCGATGGTGGTGAGCAGCTCCGTGGGCGGGGTTTTGCTGCCCACCTGCATGAGGGCGCGGATTTCCGTGAGGTCCTGCAAGGCCAGCAGATGCGCGGCGGGGCTGCGCTCGATATGGCAGCCATCCGGGTAGAATTGCCGGACCAGTTCCGGCGCCAGGAATTTAAGCACCCGGGGCAGGTATTGTGCATGCTCTGGCATGGCGATAGCGGCGGCGGTGAGGCCCTTCAGCGCGGTCAGCGCCCGGCCATCCAAAAACTCGGCGGGCAGGGCGGCTGAGAGCGTGCGGGCATCCTGTACCAGCCGGGACATCAGCGCCTGGCGGAACTCGTCATCCGCCGAGGCGGCGAAAAAATCATAATGGCCGAGCCAGGAGGCCAGCCGCGCACCCGCCACATCCGGCGCGTAGGCGATGGGATCGGGCTTTGGTGTGTCGATGAAATCCAGCACCAGGGCGCGGGCGCGGGAACGGGCAGCATCCGTGCCCAGGGCGCGCAAATCCCGCAGCCAGGTGAAACCGTGCAGATGCGCGCGCAACAGGCGGGTGGCGCCGGGGGCGGCAGCGAAGATATCGTGATGCACGGGCAGCACGGCGCCGCCGAATTCCAGTTCCCCCATCACCAGCCTGGCGCCACGGGCGGGGTCGCCCGGCCAGGGGTCCCGCAGGGAAAGAGCCGGCGCGTCCGGTCCGCTGACAGGGCGCAGGTTTTGAAGCCGGGAAAGCCAGGACCGCGCTTGCCGGCCAATGCCGCCGGGTTTGGCTGGGCCCCCGCTCATCCGCCGGAGCTGGCGCCAAGTTCAGGCAGTGGGGCCGGGGCGGCATTGCGGATGGCGGTGATGGAAGCCGCGTAATCCGGCGCGCCAAAAACCGCCGTGCCCGCGATGAGGCAGGTGGCACCCGCTTCCAGCACGGCGGGTGCGGTTTGGGCGGTGATGCCGCCATCGATCTGCAACACGATATCCCGGCCCGTATCGTCGATGAGGCGGCGCAGGGCGGCGATTTTGGAGAGCTGGGAGGACAGGAAAGCCTGGCCGCCGAAGCCTGGGTTCACGGTCATCACCATGATGAGATCCGTGAGGTCCAGCACATTCACGATGCTTTCAATCGGCGTGGCGGGGTTGAGCACCACGCCCGCTTTTTTGCCCAGTGAGCGGATATGCTGAAGGGTGCGGTGCAGATGTGGGCCTGATTCAGGGTGCACGGAGATGTGATCCGCTCCGGCTTCGGCGAAGGCGGTGATGTAGGGGTCGGCCGGGGCGATCATCAGATGCACGTCCAGCGGCATTTTGGTGTGCGGTCGCAGTGCTTTGACCACCAGCGGGCCAAAGGTGATGTTGGGCACGAAATGCCCATCCATCACATCCAGATGCAGCCAATCCGCCCCTGCGCGCTCAACGGCGACGACCTCCTCCTTCAGCCGAGCGAAATCGGCGGCGAGGAGAGAGGGGGCGATCAGCGGAGGAGTCGGAGGGGGAAGCATTATATTCGCTTGTAACCGGCTGGGGGCGGCTGAGACAAGGAGGGTGCTTGTGGGAGCGGGCGAGAAACAGGCATTGTTGGTATCATTGGCTGAAAAGCGGGTGTTTAAGAGCGGAGGCAGCATGAAGCGGGCTGGTTTTGTGGTGGGGACGGCCCTTGTTGCAGCTTTCTATCTGATTTTCTTGGCAATAATGTTTGACTTAACGATTCGCTATTTGCCGCCTTGGCAAAGATCGGATCAATGGTTGTTGCACACCGACTTCGCGCGCATGTGGTATGTCGGCCGAAGCGTATTGGCGACGCTGCGTCTCGCACCCATTCCAGCACCTTTGCCAGAAGGCGATATTCTGGCACCCGCTGCCCCGCATGCGGGGCCTTGGTTGTATCCGCCACCAACGGGGCTGGTGGCCATGATGTTTGCATGGCCAAAACCGTCCTGGGCTTTCTGGGGGTGGCGGATTTGGTGCGTGCTTTTCGGCTATTGGCTGATGCGGCGTGCGGGATTGCCAAGATTGGCCGTGACTCTCGGCTTGGCCAGTCCTGCCGGTTTGCTGGATATGAGTGGCGGACAGATTGGGACATTAACAGGTTCATTGCTTGTGGCGGCTTTGATGCTTGCCGAACGCAGGCCCAAAATTGCCGTCATTTGCGCGGGGATCCTTGCCATTCAACCGCAAATCGCTCTGGCAATTCCGATTGCTTGGGCGCGGAGGCGTTTAGGAACTGCCTATCTGGCAGCCATGGTAACAGTTTTGGTCATGCTGGCCGCCTCCTTGCTGTTGGAGGGGGAGAGCGCTTGGCTGCGGTATTTTAATGTAGGGTTGCCAGCAGCCTGGGCTGTTTCAAAAGCGTCTTTCTCAGATGTCCTGCCAGCGCAGGGGTTTACTCTGAGTTATTTGTTCAGAACGTTGGGGGTATCTATAGCGTTTGCCTCAATCGGCCAGGATATTGGAAGTGTTCTGGCTCTCAGCTTTGTATGGTTTGCATGGAAAGATAAGCGCATGGCACCCCTGCCGCGCATGGTACTGACGGTTTGCTTGAGTTTATTGGCCACGCCTTACGGCTTTGCCTACAGCCTCGTCGGTTATTCCGTGGCCATGATGGTTCTGGCAACAAGCTTGAGCGGGTTTCCCGCCTTTTGGGCCGCGCTATTATGGCTGATGAGTGGCTACACGATTATGTTATATAATTGGTCGGGATTGGTGCTGTTTCCCCTGTTTGCCGCTGCGGGTGCGGCGTTAGCCTGGACGTTCAGGCTTGAACCAGCCTTGCAATGAAGAACCCGTCCATCCCCCCTTTATCCGCCCAAAATCCGGAGTGGGTGTGGATGTCTCCTTGTTCGGTCACGGCTTCGGGCAGGTCGGGCAGGGTTAGCGGGACGCGTTTCAGACCCAGCCGGGCACAGGCGGCGTCGATGCGGGCGGCGCCTTCCTGGGGTTGCAGGGAGCAGACCGCATAGATCAGACGTCCGCCAGGGGCGAGCATGGCGGCGGCGGCATCCAGCAGCGCGTCCTGCTGGGCGGTCATGGCTTCGATGTCCCGGGGTTTGCGCAGGTGCAGAAGCTCCGGGTGGCGGCGGATGGTGCCGGTGGCGCTGCAGGGCGCGTCCAGCAATATGGCGGGGAAGGGTTCCGCTGGCTTCCATTTGGTGCCGTCGGCGGTAACGAGGTTGGCGGTGAGGTGCAGGCGTTGGAGATTGCCGCTCAATGTCGCCATGCGGCCGGAATCGCGCTCCACGGCCGTAACCTCGGCTCCCATGGCGGCAAGCTGGCAGGTTTTGCCGCCGGGAGCAGCGCAGAGGTCCAGCACGCGCTCGCCCTGCTGCGGGGCGAGGAGCCGGGCGGGCAGGGCAGCGGCGGCGTCCTGCACCCACGCCTTGCCTTCCGTGAACCCAGGAACCTCCGCTACGGGCGTGCCAGCGGGGAAGCGCCAGGACCCTGTTGGCAGGAGGTTTGCGTCTTTGGGCGTGAAACCGGTCAGGGTGGAAATATCGAGCGGCGCCTCGTGCGCATGGGCCGAGGCAATGGCGCGGGCCTGGCTGCCCCAGCTTGCCCAGGCCCAGGCGGGGGTGTCGAGCCGGGGCATATCCAGCTCTTCCAACGCAGCTGGCCCGGCGCTCACCACCTTGCGCAGAACCGCGTTCACCAGCCCGGCGAACGGGGCAAGCTTCTGGCTCCGCGCCAGTTGCACAGCCGTGCCGACAGCCGCGTGCGCCGGGGTATCCAGAAACAGGAAGCCAGCGGCACCCATGCGCAGAATATTTCGCAGCTCCGGCGGTGGGTCACGGCGCAAATAAGGTTCCAGCACCGCATCCAGCGTGCCGGTGTGGCGC